>JABJCF010000471.1 GCA_018665625.1 Nitrospina sp.
CGTCTCAAGCCATATCTCATAACCAAGCAGCACACACAGGATAACAGCAGGTTTTTCAGCTTGCACTTTTTCCAATAATTTCCGATTCTGTTCTGCAAAATCATGATAAGCATTTCTATTGAATGATTCGAAAAAAATAATCTCATGACCTAGACTGCGCAACGCAGGGAAAAAATTCACATACTCATAACACTCCCCCCGCGAAGCGTTGCCATAATTATGCTCACCTAAAACACAAAGTATTTTCACGGCTTAACGAACTGAAACATTTGGTTGTCGCACTTGCATTTGATAGTTGTAATAACGCTCACGATAGTCCATGAAACACCTCTTTTCTGAAGACAATGCAACCTAATGCCAATTTCCGACCAATGGTTTCATCAAACGCATGGGAATGCAGATCAATAGCTAGCAGAAATTAAAGTATACTAACAACCCTAGGATTAGGGAACAGTTGATGCAGATTCTTATTATTGGCGGAACAAGATTCCAGGGTAAGTACTTAATAGGCGAGCTTCTTAAAGGAGATCACCATGTGACCGTTTTGCATCGTGGCATGCATGCACTGGATTCACATCCAAAGATTACCGAGGTATTAGGTGACCGCAACTCGATCGACGACTTGAAAAGAATTCCTCATAAAAATTACGACTGGTTAGTTGATACATGTGCTTACTTCCCTCTGCAGTGTGACCAGGTTTTAAATATTCTTGGAAAGAATCTGGAAAAGATATGCTTTATTTCTAGTGCCTACGTTTACAAAGATTTTTCACCTAACATAAATGAAGATGCCACCCTTAAGCTTCCTGCGGTAACGCAGAAACTCACTCCTGAAAACTATGGCGCCTTAAAGGTCATGTGCGAGAAGATCTATTCCAAGCATGGTTTAGAAAATACCTTGATCCTGAGACCCTCAATCATTATTGGAAATGGTGACCATACCGGTAGACTGGCTTTTTGGTTGATGCTTTCTAGAAAATTCAATTCTTTAATTAAATTAGAAGAATCGATAAATAAAAAAGTTAGTTTGCTTGATGTAAGAGACTTAACAACCTTCGCTTCTCAATCCTTGAATGATGGATTAACAGGTGTCTTTAATTTAAATGGTCATTGCATCTCACTGAATGAAATGCTGGCAATCTTTCATAAACAAGCGTCAAATAATGAGAACACTGCATTTGAAGTAACAGAAAGAAAGTTAGAAACATTAGAGATTAAAAAATCAGCTCTGCCTTTTCTTGAAAATGACCAAAGTGAAGAGTTTAATTCCCGAAAGGCCCAAGATAGTGGCCTCAAGATAAGAAGTTTGGAAAATACCCTACTAGATTTTAGCAATCAAGCAATGCCACTTGGTTTGCCTGAAAAATATGTCAGTCTAATTAAAAATATACTGGAATAATTATTTATATTTTTGAGTGTACCAGGCACTCACTCGCTTCATCACTTCCTCGTCGGGGCTTGCGATAAGGCCTTTGTGACTTCTATCTTTAGATCCGTATTTAATCTCCTTACCAAATGCATCTGTCAGTACACCACCGGCTTCTTCGAGGATAAGTTGAGGTGCGGCCAGGTCCCAATCTCTTGGATTCATTGCCTTAAAGAACAATTTAGCTGATCCAGATGCCACTCTACATATTTTCAATCCCAGTGAGCCTGATTCTACGTATTGAGGAATTTTAAAGTGATCGACAATTTCCTTGGTAATTCCCTGCGAAGTTGGATAGTTATCAATGATACTCTTAATCTGATGACCCAAAGTTTGCTTAAGCGCTAAGCGCTAGTCATTACAAAAGGAACCTTTGCCACTCTCGGCCCAGAATAACTCATTAGATTCAGGAGCAAACACGACGGAGATAACAGGCTTTTGGTCCTTAATGAGTGCGGCCTGTGTTACCCATCCTTTGAAACCGTGGCTAAAGCTCGCCGTCCCATCGATGGGATCAATGATGATATATTCTTGAGATTCAAACTCATTTCTTTCATTGTCCTCTTCACTTACGATAGGCAGATTGAACTTTGCTTTGAACGATTTAATAAGAAAATCATGTGCGATTTTATCCGCCTCAGCTTTGAACTGATCGGCCTGCCATACACCCTTGGCCCTTTCATCTTCAGATAACTTTAGAAGGATTTTTCCGCATGCAGTAATAATCTCTTTAAATTGACCAATCATGAGAGGATGATCGACTGTTTTTTATAGGCTGCTTCGCTGATGAATTGATCAGTGGTGTGCCTGAGCATTACCACTCCATCATGCCACTCATTGAATTTAAAACTCTCTTTGCCAAACAAGGCTTGAGACAATAATCCACCCAATTCATCGATGCCTGAAGCCATTGTGAGTGTAATTGAGGTACTGAATCGAGGATTAATTTCAAAAACAACCGGATTACCCTGACTATCTAATCTCAACTGAACATTAAAGGGACCATTGGCCTTAAGCTTCTTTTGGATATTACTGCATAGTTGATGAATCTTTTCATTTTTTCTGGTGATTGCTATTTTAGTCACACCAATCTTCGAAATAATTTCTTTTGGAACCACTGCTTGAACTTCACCGTCTCTCCAAACAACTACGCTGATTGTATACTCCGTTCCTGGCAGGTAAGGCTGACACAAAAGATTTTCAGCTGTGTAGGAGCTTTTTTTAATAAATTCTGTAAGCTCTTTACGATTCTCAATTTTTCCAATTCCTCGGCTACCTCTTCCAACTCTGGGTTTAATGAACAGAGGGTAGGGTGCATTTTCGGAAACTTCAGAAACTAACAAAGTCTCTGCAGCGGCCAATCCTACTTCGCGAAGTTTATTCATACATTTGTATTTATCGAGACAGAGATTCGTAAAATCTAGTTCTGGCTGAATTACTTTAATACCAAATTTTTCCAATTCAATGACATTGGGCAATTCTTCATCGACGACACTTATAACCGCATCTACTTTTTCTGTTTCACAGATTTCTTTAAGCTTCGGTAAGAATTCTTTTGAGTTACCCGCTGGCACAACATAAGATTTATCTGACAGGAAGAATGCTGGGCAATGGGAAAGCATATCTATCGATATCACTCGGTATCCCCATTTGCGAAGAACGCTGATCATACCAGAGGGAGCCGGTCCACCAGCGCCTGTTAGAAGTACTGTTTTTTTATTGTAAGCATAATTTGTCATAAACAAATTTTTCTTACGAGTTTAAAACCTTCGGCCAGTTCTAGATTTGAACTTAGTCCTCTATATTGGGCCACAGTCTTCATACCCTCCTCACATCTAGGAAAGGGAAATGGTCTCGCTTCGCCTTCGTAACATTGCCATGCCTTCAGTTTTATATCCCAGAATTTTGCTATGTTTACAAAAACATTTGGTTTAAAAGTGGATTCAAAAGTCCAAGAACCTGAGCATAGAATTTCAAATGTGTAGATTTCTTTTGGAATATTTTTTCTTGTTGGCCTGCAGGCGACTTCAACCGCTTCGTAAGTAAGTCTATGATCAATATTAACTTCAGCAGGATTGTGGGTGAAGAGAATGTCTGGCGAAAATGACTCGAGTTTCATTTCGATTTCCTTAACGATACTGAGTAAAGGGTATTTATCAAATTGAGTGCAAAGCCTGGTGCCGAATTCGAAATTAGTAATCTTCAATACTGCTAAAGCTTTTTTAGCACCCTCTTGTCTTACTTTTGTTTGCTCATGAAATTCTTTGCTGTCATATTCGCCAATTGGAAATCTTGCTGAAATTCCTTCGCCCAAGAAAATAACATGGACTTCAGAACCTTCCGCAATTGCTTTTGCAAGAGTTCCTCCACACCCCAGAACTTCATCATCAGGATGTGCGGCAACGACTAAAATTTTTTTATCTTTAAGTTCCATAAGATCCTTTTTTTTGGAACCTTGATGTCCCAAATATTTTCCTGAAATAATAATAAAATTCTCTTCAAGTCACCCCAAGTGTTCAATATTTTTATTTAAGATCGCCTTAAAATTCCAATAAAGAGATTCACAGAAAGAGCCGCAATCAAATAAATTTATTCTACTTTCAATCGGATAAAAATAATAAAAATTGCTATTTTTGCACTAGTACCGTGGCAATTTAATTATGAAACATAATGTACGCGAGTAACACGCCCTAAATCCTCCCCTTGCAAGGGGAGAGCGCAACGAAGGGCTAAATTTACAGTAATTTATGAGTACGATACCAATATATACCTTTTAACGCATAATACGTCTGAACCCTACCAAAATAATCTCTTTGGAAATATGTACTACATGCCAAAGCCTCAACTGCCAATAATTTCCACCAATAAGCTTTACAATATATTTATGCACCCTAAAAATTGACTTTTTTGTTTGCCAATTAAAAGGCATGGGGTCATTGGATATCGCACCTGAAGCGTCAAGATGCATCCATAGTCGAGTACCTTGCTTCTGCCACAATACAGAATGTACAAGATCCTCACAGAATGCTTTTCCTGCAAATGGATAATAATTTTCAGTGACCAAATCTTCCCGATGGCAAATCACACACCCCCCTGGAAGCCACTTCGTTTCAAACAAGCCGGGTTCACAGTATCTTCGGTCAACACCATATCCTATCCCTGCGGGAGATATCACGCCCATCCGTTTAATACCCCATGGCGCTCCACAGATCAAAAAGGCGTACAAACTATCTAGCCCTCCAAGGGCTCCTTGATTGTATTCGGTCACATACTTACCAGAAGAAAAGTGCCGAAACAATGGAGCCAAAGCATGGCCACATCCGAGCTGTCCCAAAGCTTGCACCAGCATATCTAAGTCTGTCGGC
>JABJCF010000472.1 GCA_018665625.1 Nitrospina sp.
ACAACCGAACTTTCTGCTTCAGGAAATATCTTTCTGCGTGTGAATGGCAAAACAGATGCGTCCTTAGCGTTGGATATGCGAACCCAATTATTATCGGGTTATTTGCCCATGCTTTTTCATCCAAACCCCAAATCGGCTTTAGTGATCGGTCAGGGAAGTGGAATTACTTTAGGGGCGGTCGAACAGTTTCCAGTAGAGAAGATTAATCTGGTGGAAATATCACCAGCTGTTATAGAAGGGTCGCGATTTTTCGATCCCTTCAACCATGATGCCCTTAATGACAAGCGGTTAACAGTACTTTTAGAAGACGGACGAAACCATATTGCCTTATCAAAAAACACATATGATGTGATCATTTCTGAACCCTCCAACCCCTGGATATCTGGAGTGGGGGCTTTGTTTACTGTAGATTTTTTTGAGTTGTTAAAAAAGAGATTAAACCCCGGGGGTATTGCCTGCATTTGGGTTCATACCAATATGTCGCCAGACAATTTCAAATCTATCATCCGCTCATTTACCGAAAAGTTTCCCTATGTGACTATGTGGGAATCCATCGCCGGGGATGATTATTTATTGATGGGTTCTGAAATGGAATATGGATTGTCTTTTGAAAAAGCGCAAAAGTATATAGCAAACAAAATTACAGGAAAAGATTTAGAGGGAATCGGAATCAGAAATGTGCCAGATATGATGAGTCTAATGATCATGTCTCGCGAGAAGCTAGCAGAGTTCAGTAAAAATGCTCCATTACATACTGACAATAATTCATTGTTAGAGTTCAACGCACCAGAATACGTTTATAAAGATGAAAGAGATGTGTTGGTAAGGCAGCTTACGCCCTACATTCAATTGCAGCCAGGTTTTGTGAAATTTGACAATACTCCACCAGAGACTAAAGCCAGAGTGCGTGCCAAGCTTTCGCAATTGGAACGATCTGAAAGTCAGATTGGAGAAATAAAACGTAAAGCTAGAATTGAAACGTTTCTGGAAAAAGCAGAAACGGCGTTTAATATAGGAGATATTACCCAAGCTCTAGCATCTTATAAGGAAGTTTTGTTGTTGGAACCACAACATGTACTGGCTCATATGAACATGGGAAATATTTACCAAGAGTTGAAATTAACTGATGAAGCAGAAAATGCTTATTTAAAAACTATCAAGGCCAATCCTTTTTATGTTTTTGGCAGCCTTGCCCTGGCGAGGTTATATGTTTTTTCAGGTCAACCTGATAAGGCCCTAACTATCCTTCAAAATACTCTTGCATGGTATAGAGGAGACCATGAAGTTAGCCTGTTTATGGGGCTGGCCTATGCTTTTAAGAAGGATGCTCAACGAGCGGTTGAAGAGTTTGAAAAATCCATAAAACTAAACCCAGAATATCCTCTGGCGCATTTTTATTTAGGGGTGCAGACCCAAAAAAGCAATCCAACTTCTTCTAAAAGGCACCTACAATCTTTTCTAAATCTGGTTCAAAATCAGCCTCAGCATGGTGGCTTGATTCAAAAAGCAGAAAATCTATTAAAGAAGCTTTGATCCCTTAAAATATAAGGGTATACTCTCATCGAAAAGTTAATATTTAATGTCCTTCCGGAATAATATCCCGAATATTTGAAAGCTTTAATAGATGCCCACTAAAATTAAAATCATTTGGTATCTTTGTATCGTTATTACGGTAATTGGTTTTGTGTACCTTTCTGCTAAAGATAGAATGGAAGAAGCGATGATAGCAGAAGAAAGGGCTGCAAAAAGATCTGATGCCCGTCTAAAACAATTACAAAAATCCAGAGGTCTGGACCAAAAGATCAAAGTTGACCCCATAAAGGTTATTCGTGAAATGAATGCATTGGGCAATTATCAGGAAGCTGTAGACATGGCAAAAAAGGTGGCTGATGAGTTCCCAGAGCACTCCAAGGTTCACACCTGGTGGGGTATTTCGCTGGTTAAACTGAAAAAAACGCAGGAGGCTATCAACCATTTTGTGATTGCTGCTAAAAATGACCCCACAGATGAAAAAGCTCATTTGTATTGGGGGTTGACCCTGGCTATGGATAAAAAATTTGAGGAAGCCATTGCCCACTATCGCACGGTGCTTGAAATCAACCCGGAACATAGCAATGCATATGCCTATTGGGGAGCTTCATTAAATGCGCTGGGAAAATATGAAGAGGCCTTAAGTAAACTGGATGAAAGTTTGGCATTACATCCACTAAACAGCGCAGCGCATGCGCTAAGGGTCGATGTTTTATATAATCTGAGTAGATATGACAAAGCCTGGCAGGCAGCTCATAAAGCCCGTGAGGCTAAGATTGACATTCCCAAAGGGTCACTTGAAAGGCTGGCTCAGGCGCTTCCAGAACCAATCCACAATCCTTGAAATGTTTTAGTATAATAGGCGACTAATAAAAAATAGCATGAAATATGCTATATTTGGTAAAGTTAGTTATTGTGTCAATATTGTAAACATTGACGCTTTGGTGGAAAATTAGGATGCACGGGGAAAAATTTTTGATATATTCATTTAGCATCTTTCAGGAAAAGATGCATGGCTGGTTTTACATTTTTAACTCACTTGATTTCTTACTTGAGAGGAACAATGTTTAATAAAACTGTTCAGTCCATGGGCAAAACCTTTTTAATTGCAGCAATTTTTCTTGCTTTAAATATTTCTTCATCTAGCTGGGCTAGTAATGGTTCCGGTAATATGAACGGAGATAAAGCTCCTGATTTCATATCTCAGATAGATGATAACGTGTATGCGCAAACCTCTGATGTAACCATCAAGCTCGAAAAGAAACTGCCTAAGGCTGGAGAGGAATGGCCTAATTCCCTGGAAACGGCTCAGGGGACCATGAAATCGTCGCAGGACCCTGATGATTACGAAGACTTGGAAGACCCCTTTGCGGGAACTGAAAAAGATATTCCCATTTTGACTGATCCGTTGGAAGGCTATAACCGCTGGATGTTTGGTGTGAATGAGACTATATATGACGCCGTTTTGGAGCCAGTCGCGAGAGGATATAGAGATACCGTTCATGAACACTTAAGGATCGGAATTAAAAACATTTTCTCAAATGCTCTGGCACCGGTGAAATTCGTTAGCAGCCTCCTGCAACTTGAATTCAAAAAATCGGGCCGTGTTCTCGCTCGAACTTTGATCAATACTACCGTGGGAATTGGTGGCATTGCAGATGTTGCCGGAGAAGAATATGGCATCGAAGATGTGAATGAAGATTTCGATCAAGCTATGGGATATTATGGTATTCCCACTGGCCCTTATATTGTCCTACCTTTTTTTGGTCCCTCAACGGCTCGTAACATTATAGGCCGAACAGCAGATGCCTTCATGAGCCCCGGTTCTATGGCTGGAGCAGGTTTCGGGTTAAATGCCGGAGTAGCTGTAGAAGATAATGTCAATGCGGCATCCTTTATTGTTGATGATAAAAAACAGTTGGAAGATAGTGCTTTGGATGAATATGAAAGTGTCCGAGATTTTTATCATCAATACCGGCACGGGCTTTTAAAGAAATAATTCCTACATTTAACGATCTCTCCGATTAAAAGCTTCTTTCTGTTTGATCCTGCGCGCATTTTTAGTATCCTGCCTTCTTAAAATATTTATGGAGAGAATTATTTTGTCCGATCAGCCTTCTCGGTTATCCGGGGAAACCAGCCCCTATCTTTTGCAACATGCTACCAATCCTGTCGAATGGTATCCTTGGGGGCAAGAAGCCCTGGAAAAAGCAAAAAAGGAAAATAAACCCATCTTTTTGAGCATCGGTTATTCCTCTTGCCACTGGTGCCATGTCATGGCCCATGAATGTTTTGAAAACCCCGAAATAGCTCAGTTGATGAACCAGTTGTTTGTAAACATCAAAGTAGACCGAGAAGAGCACCCTGATGTGGATGCTATGTATATGAAAGCATTGGTCGAGCTAACCGGGCAGGGGGGCTGGCCATTAAGTATGTTTCTCACTCCGGATCAAAAACCCTATTTTGGCGGTACCTATTTTCCTCCCACACCAAAATTCAACCGACCCGGTTTCCCGCAAATACTGGAAGAAGCTCACAAAATTTTTACAGAAGATAAAACGGAACTCGATAACAAGACAAAAAGTTTATTGCAAAAGATTGATTTGCAAAATAAAGCAGGAAAGCCCCGTGGGATAGAGGCTAACCGGTTAATTCGAGGAGCCGTGGAAATTTTAACAAAGCGCTTTGATGAAGACTATGGGGGATTCGGGGCAGGTATGAAATTTCCCGAACCTATGCATTACACCCTCCTGCTCAGGCATTGGGCAGAAACAGGGGATGAGGATACCCTGCATATTCTTGATAAAAGTTTAACGAAAATGGCAGAGGGTGGACTTTTTGATCAGCTAGGAGGCGGGTTCCACCGTTATTCCACCGACCGGTTTTGGCGTGTCCCACATTTCGAAAAAATGCTTTACGATAATGGGTTTCTTGCAAAATTATTTCTGGATATGTTCCAAGCCACAAAACAGGATATTTACCGTGAGATAGTTGAACAAATATTCTCATGGATGGAAAGAGAAATGACATCAAAAGAAGGCGCCTTTTTTTCCAGTCAGGATGCCGACACACAGGGCAAAGAGGGGACCTGGTATACATGGGAATTGAAAGAGGTGCTTAATCTTTTAGGTCCGAAACACGCCAAGGTTTTTAGTCGTGCTTATGGTATGACTTCCAAAGGGCAATTGGATAGCCGCAATGTTTTGCACCTGAATATGAAAGTGGAAACACTGGCCGAAGCAGAAAATATCCCCATTTTTGAGGCCGATCATATATTGAAAAAAGGGAAAGAAACTTTATTTCAGGCCCGCGAAAAAAGGCCGCATCCAGACACAGACGAAAAAATCATCACTTCATGGAATGGGTTGATGATCACCGCCATGGCTACGGGTTATGCTGTTTTGGGAGAGGAAAAATATATTGAATCTGCCAAACACTGCGCTGAATTTATCTGGTCGCAACAGTGGAAAGATGAAAAACTGCATCGCATCTATAAAGACGGTCAAACAAGTATAGCGGGGTGTTTGGAAGATTATGCTTACTTTCTTGAGTCTCTAATAACGCTTTATGAAACTTCGTTAAACTATGAATGGATTGTCAAAGCGAAACTGCTGGCAGATGTGATGATAGAGGAGTTTTGGGATGAGCAGGAAGGCGGATTTTTCCTCTCAGGAAAATCGGGGGAGCAACTGGTATCAAAATTAAAAAATCCGGCTGATGAAGCCATGCCCTCGGCAAATGCGATTGCATCTATGGCCTTGTTAAAGCTGGGACGTTTGACGGGTAATGATATTTACATTGAAAAATCTACAGAAACGGTAAAAGCGTATCAGGCTTTTATGGAGCATAGTCCTGCGGCATTTACCGGTATGTTATCGACGATGAGCGCATCCAGCCTTTCGCCAACAGAAGCCATTTTTGCAGGACCCAAAGACCACCCAGAATTTAATGAAATGTGGAAGATATTGCATACGGATTACCGGCCGAACAAAGTAGTCGTCTGGAACGAAAAAGGCGAGTCCACTCTTCCTTTAGCAGAGGGTAAAACGTCGAGTGAGCCAACGGTCTATCTCTGTCAAAAAGGAACCTGCCACCCACCTGTTACCGCGGCTAAAGCTCTTGATCGCCTGCTGGAACGCCCTCAGGAAATTCGTTTGAACATCTTTGACGAGAATAAAAAGAACGCCCAGATACTGGGGGACGAACAAAATAATTTTTTGAACGCGATGGGGCAGATTTTTCAGCAATCAGGTATCACTCGACCTTCTGGTGGGGGAAACAAATAGCTGCTCACTTGTTGAAACGCGGTTTTGTGGTTTGTTTTGGGAAGCGGGGACCGTTGATTATTCACACATAGGTCGAACAAAAAAAGGGAGTGAGAGGCTAAGCCTCTCACTCCCTTTTTTGTAATCAGGTATACGTTAGAAACTATATTGAACACCTATCCTAGCAGCCAAATCATGACCTGTTAGTTCAGTGTCGTGACCACCACCGCCAGGAAGGCCGTCTAGGTCAAGAATATCTGCACTTAAGTAGTCTGTGTAGACTGCTTCTAAACGCAAGCTGAGATTCGGATCAATTTTTGAGAGGTTTGTCTCAACACTGGTGCCAAATTGTGGGCCACCTGCGTAATAAGTTTCGTCAGAGATCCCTATGTCTACGTTAAAAGCACTAATAGCCACACCCGCTTTTAGAGAAAGCAGGGTATCGGAATTTATATAGTAACCTACGCGAACTGCTCCTCCGCCACCCCATGTTCGTTGAGCAGTTGCAGTCGTGATATTTGCACTACCCGTTCCCGTGGTAATGCCGGTGTTGGATGTTAGTGTGATTTTCTCATCAGACCCTATAGCAGTTATTTCAGCACCAAAATACAGGTCGTCAGCTGTTTTCATTCCCCAGCCGGCCCAAATACCTCCTTGGATACCACTCAGTCCCAAACCACCTCTTTCGGTTTCGTAAGTTTGGTTTTTTACTGTGGCACCTGAGTTGATAGTTTGTGCATCTACATCGGCCTGAAGGATTCCCATCCCAAACCCCAAAAATGCACCAACATAATAACCTTCTCCTGGGGCAGGACCATCAGCGGCCTTTGCAATTGGGCTCATCATCAGGCTGGCGCCAAGCATCACACCAAGAGCCATTATTAGTTTCCAGTTTTTTACTTGCATTAAATTTTCCTCCTCGTTACGGATTTGAAACTTAGAAAGTTATTAAGTGTATATGTAATAGATAAAAAACTATGTTTGTTGACAAATTTATAATTCTAAACAGTGGTTAAAGTATCATGTTTATATAGGGCCGTCAACCTCTAGATTTCAACCTTTTAACGTTTTTTATCTTAATTTTTTACAACCCTATTTCCTTTAAAAATGAAAATGAAAATGAAAATGAAAATTAACCTGCTTCAAATAAAGATGACATGGTTAGGGGTTGGTTCCCTGCGGTTTTCTGTAAAACCTATAAGTTATTGAAAATAAACAGGAAAGGTTCGTTATCAAATTTTAACAATTTCTTTGGAGGTTAATATTTACATTTCTTAATGTAATAAATGAATATAATTAAAATTAGGTTTGGGGATGTTTTGCTACCGTGTTGCAATTCAAGCATATCTGGCTTCTAGTATCCGATAATTAAATTTATTGCTTAAATTATTTCTTTCTTGAATAATCAGTCAAAAGGTGTAAATTTTTGAATCCAGAAGGGGAGATTAAGTATGAAAAATATCCAAATATTGTCGGCGATGTTGCTGGCAGGAGCTTTAATGTTTATGACTGGCTGCGCTTCGGTGGTCACTTCTGCAGCACAAAAGGCGTGGGAGAACCGCAGTACGGAGGATCAGGTTACTGATACCAAGATCCACACTGGCATTCTCGATCGCGTTAAAAATAAAGACAAGGGTCTGTTGCTCGATATCAGTGTTGATGTTTGGGAGCAACGCGTCATGATTACCGGAACATTAGATGACAGCAATGTGCGTTCTGCCATTGAAAGTCTTGCCCGGGAAGATTCCCGAATTAAAGTTTTGCACAATGAAATCCAGATCGTTACCAAGGCAGAAAAAGAAGCGCGCCGCGAACAAAAGGAAAAGGGTGGCGAAGAAAAAAGTGGCGCAGGCCAGGCTGTTAATGATTTCTGGATTGAAACCAAAATTAAAGCGCAATTGTTGACCGACTCCAATGTGGGGTCCGTGAATTATTTTTACCGTTCTGTTTTGAACAAAGTGTATGTGATCGGTAAAGCAAGTAGTAGTGTTGAAGAACAGTTGGTTTTGTCTATCATGAAACAGACGGAAGGTGTGAAATCGGTTACAGAATATATTGACGTCGCACCTTCTTACTAGAGGGACCTGTATCATTGCTGTTAAGGTCTGGATCGCCACGCCTTGTTGCGGCTCGCGATGACGTTTGAAAGAATCCATAAAAAGGGCTGGCGGGTTTACCTGTCAGCCCTTTTTCTATCGAGTTTGCAAAAGTAAACTAGCTTTATTGTTAATTTGGAGAAGATATGTCTCAAAGAATAGAAAAATGTTTAGAGAAATATATATTTAATAGCAGATGGTTGCTGGCCCCCTTTTTTCTTGGGTTGATCCTCAGTATTGTTTTGCTTCTAATTAAATTTGGTCAGGAGTTGTTTCATTTAACCAGTCACGTTATTTCTTCTACTGAAACGGATGTGGTGATTGGTGTTCTGGCTTTGATAGATTTGACGTTGATTGGGTCGTTACTGCTAATGATTATTTTCTCGGGCTACGAAATCTTTGTTTCGAAAATTGATGTAGAAGATCATATTGACCGGCCCAGTTGGATGGGTAAGGTGGATTTCAGCGGACTAAAATTAAAAGTCATCGGCGCCATAGTTGCGATTTCGGCTATACATCTACTGAAAACTTTTGTCGAAATTCCCGATGAGCCTTCTCCGGCGAATGTTGACATGTTCATGTGGAAGGTAGTCATTCATATGGCGTTTGTATTGAGCGGTGTCTTTTTCGCTTTGATGGATCGAATCGCTTCAGACACTCCCAATCACTAGGAAAGCTTATTTGCTTAAGCTAAAGTCACTTAAAGCTCCGTCGTTGTAAATAAATTTCGATGGTGTTTTTAAAATTACTGGCGACGGCGATGTCACTCATCCCACTATGGTTGTAATCGCCGCTTGTTATGGCCAATACGGTTCCTCCGTCTACCACATAGTCGCGTGTTGGATAATGAAAGCTTCCGTTTTTATTTCGCACCACCAACGAAAAGGTGCTGGCGCGGGAATTGGCTACGGCCACGTCTTTAAGTTTATCCGGATTAAAATTGCCGGCAGTTAAGGCGAAAGGTCCACCCCCTCCCGAAAAGGACACAGGGTCGGAAAAACTTCCATCACCTTTTGAATAGAGCATAAACAAGTTATCGCCTTTTCCAGTTGCGAAAACGAGATCAGGCTTTCCATCCCCATTCATATCTTCCAGAATAACTGCCAGTGGAACAAGTTTTTTGGCATAGGCTTTTGGTTTTTGAAAGCTGCCGTTGCCGTTTCCCAGGAAAACTCGAATGGAGCTCGCGCTGGAACTGCTGGCGGCCAGGGCTATATCGATATTGCCATCGGCATTAAAATCTCCGGCGACGCCTGAAAACGAGCGCGATCCGGTCAGATAGGTATCCCCATTTCTAAAATAGCCATCTCCGGTGCCGATATAAATTTCCATCTCATCGAAGGTCAATGTCACTGCCGCATCGAGTTTTCCATCGTTATTGAAATCTGCGAGGATTACGTTTAAGGGAACCTTTCCTGTTTTAATAGGAATAGGTTTTCTGAAACTGCCATCTCCATTGCCAGGTAAAACGACAAACATTTCTGCCCCACGTGAATTGACGACCAA
>JABJCF010000473.1 GCA_018665625.1 Nitrospina sp.
ATGGCCTGGATATTGAGGCGTTCACTTTTCAAGCACTGGAAACAACATGGAATATTGCCAAGGAACCCCAAGAACGAGAGCATGTCACCTATTTCATTCGTGAGTCTAAAAAGTTTTCCCAGGTCAATCTTGCATATAACAAAGATCACTCCAAGAAACGCTGGACAATTGATGAGCCAGAGGATTTTGAAGTGGTGCAAAAAGTTTTCGAACATTTTCATCCCCGCCTCGACTTTTGCTGGCTTGATGTTCTGGCCTTAAATAAAAAGAACCCAGAGTGGTTTATGCCTAACGCTCATTTATCTCGCAATGAAGGGTTCTGTCTAGGCAACGGTCAGAAGCTCTGGAAGCGAGCTAAAAGGGTGATACCTGGGGGAAATATGTTGTTATCCAAACGTGCCGAGATGTTTCTTCCCGAACAATGGCCTACTTATTTTAGTAAGGCCAAGGGATGTAAAGTTTGGGATCTGGATGGAAATGAATTTATTGATATGTCTATGATGGGCATTGGTACCAATATTCTTGGATACGGTCATCCAGAGGTGGATGAAGAAGTAAGCAAGGTTGTGGATAAGGGCAATATGACTACTTTAAATTGCCCAGAAGAAGTTTATCTTGCTGAAAAGTTGATAGAACTTCACCCATGGGCAGACATGGCACGTTTTGCTCGTTCAGGAGGTGAGGCAAATGCTATCGCCATTCGAATAGCACGCGCCGCAACAGGTAAAGAAAAAATTGCGGTTTGTGGTTACCATGGTTGGCATGACTGGTATCTTTCAGCCAATCTTGAAGATCAAGAAAATTTAGGCGGCCATCTTCTTCCCGGACTGGATCCCAAGGGTGTACCGGAAAATCTTCGCGGCTCTGTTCATCCTTTTAATTATAACAATTTTGGCGAACTCGAAAATTTAGTCAGAACACAGGACATCGGGGTCATCAAAATGGAAGTTTCGCGAAACATGGGCCCAGAAGATAATTTTCTACATAAGGTTCGAAAACTTGCCTCCGAGAAAAATATTGTTTTGATTTTTGATGAATGCACATCTGGTTTTAGACAAAGCTTGGGTGGTTTACACAAAATTTACGGTGTCGAACCTGACATGGCTGTGTTTGGAAAAGCAATGGGTAATGGTTATGCAATCACAGCTGTGATTGGAAAAAGAGAAATTATGGAGGCGGCTCAGTCTACTTTCATTAGCAGCACCTTTTGGACAGAGCGTATAGGTCCTACTGCTGCACTCAAAACGCTTGAAGTAATGGAAAAAGAGAAGTCATGGGAAAAAATTACCCGAACTGGCAAGGATATAACTTCCAGATGGAAAAAATTGGCCAAGAAATATGATCTTTCCATTACTACCGGCGGAATACCAGCACTCACCCACTTCACATTTAATAGTTCGAAAACATTAGCCTACAAAACATTAATAACACAGCAAATGCTGGAAAAAGGTTTTTTAGCGGGCAATAGCGTTTATGTGTGTATTGAACATTCCCCCGATTTGGTTTCAAACTTCTTTGAAGCCCTAGATCCCATTTTTGGCCTCATCCAAGAATGTGAAGAAGGACGAGATATCAAATCTCTCCTGAAAGGACCAGAATGTCATGACAGTTTTAAGCGACTAAACTGAGATTATATGCATGTAGCCGTACGCACAGATGCAGCCACACATATTGGAATCGGGCATGTGATGCGTTGCATCACACTTGCAAATGCTTTTAGGGAAAAAGGTGCAAAGGTATCATTTATCTGCAGGCCTTTTACTGGACATCTCGGAGACCGTATTGTCGCTGAAGGACATTGTCTCCACTGGATGCCTCCAGCCACACAAGCCATAAAACCAGAAATGGATTTGGAACAAACCCCTCCCCATGTAAACTGGTTGGGAGAACGCTGGCAAACAGACATAACCCAAACTCAAATAGCCCTAAAGGGAAAACAATTTGATTGGTTGATCGTTGATCACTATTCGTTGGATTATCATTGGGAAAACGCTATGCGAAAATTTGCCAGCAGAATAATGGTAATCGATGACCTTGCAGACCGTCTGCACGATTGTGATTTACTGTTAGACCAGACCTTGGATCGAAATGAAGAAAAATACAGAGACTTGGCTCCTAAAGATTGTGTTTTTTTCACAGGCTCTAAATATGCTTTATTACGTCCTGAATTTTCAAAATTACGCGAATATAGCTTAAACCGGCGAGTAAATTTTAAAATGGAACATTTACTGATTGGCATGGGTGGCATTGATCAGTTCAACTCTACCGGTTTAATACTTGGCGCATTACAAACTAGTTCATTACCACCCAATTGCCGCATCACGGTAGTGATGGGTGAAAATGCACCTTGGTTAAATAGTGTTCGCGAACAGGTTAAAAAATTAACCTGGCCAACAGAAATTAAGATAAATGTAGAGAATATGGCCCAGCTAATGGCTGACTGCGATCTTGCTATTGGTGCCGCAGGGAGTACCTCATGGGAACGGTGTTGTCTGGGTGTACCTGCTCTCATGTTTGTTCTGGCCGAAAATCAGCGGGCCATAGGGTTAGCGTTGAAACAAAAACAGGCTGTGATACTTTTAAACGAGTTTAAAGATATCAAGAAAGCCGTCGAAACCTTATGCCAGCATCCTGAACAATTACGAAGCATGAGCCAGGCATCTAAAAATATTACAGATGGTTCTGGGCTTGAAATTATTTTGCAAAATCTGGAGCAATTGCGTGTCTGAAAAAAAAGCTGAAAATGGTTTAATCCGGAAAATGAATGAGCAGGACATTGATCAGGTTTTTCTGTGGAGAAACCATATAGATGTTCGCCGCTTCATGTTTTCTCAGAAAGAAATAACTATTGATGAACATCGTAATTGGTTTAATAAGGTTTCCCAGGAAAAGCATCGCCACCTTTTGGTTTTTGAGGTCAGAGGAGTGCCATCCGGATCGGTAAACTTTAGTCAGCTTAACACAGGTTTAGTGGCAAACTGGGGATTCTATCTGGCTCCTGATGCACCAAAAGGAACTGGGAGAAAGCTGGGATTAGCTGCTCTGGACTATGCCTTCGATGACCTTGGTCTGCATAAAGTTTGTGGAAGGGCATTGGGTTTTAATGACCGATCAATTAAGTTCCATCTTAGCCTGGGATTTAAACAAGAAGGAATATTAAAAAACCAGCATTTTGACGGACAAAATTTTCATAACATAGTGTGCTTTGGTATATTGGCTCACGAGTGGAAACAAATTTGCAACGATAATTCATGACACTAAATTCTAGCTACATATCTATTGAAGGTCGACGCATTGCGGTTGATGAACCTCCTTATATCGTTGCCGAGGTTTCTGCAAACCATAATGGAAACCTGGAAACTGCCCGCAAATTAATTGAGGCAGCAAAAAAATCTGGAGCCAATGCCGTCAAGCTTCAAACCTACAAGCCCGATACAATAACCATTGATTGTGATGCAAAGGATTTTCTTATCCAGGGAGGACTCTGGAACGGAAGAACGCTTTACGACCTTTACGGAGAAGCACATACGCCATGGGAATGGCACGCACCATTGTTTGAATTTGCGCGTAAGATAGGAATCACAATCTTCAGTTCCCCATTTGATACTACGGCCGTAGATTTACTTGAAAACCTGAATGCCCCAGCTTATAAGATCGCCTCTTTCGAACTGGTCGACTTACCATTGATCAAATACGTTGCGGCGACCCGAAAACCGATGATTCTTTCTACTGGCATGGCAAATGTCGATGAAATTCAAGAAGCATTAGATACAGCACGTGAGGGAGGTTGCCAAGAACTCTCTATTTTACATTGTGTGAGTGGATATCCTGCGCCAGCAGAAGATTATAACCTGCGGGTTATTCCCGATCTGATTGAGAGATTTGGTTTAGTAACCGGCCTATCCGACCATACGCTGGGAAATACCACAGCTATAACTAGCATTGCAATGGGCGCATCCATTATAGAAAAACACTTTACGTTGGACCGAAATGGGGGTGGGCCGGACGACAGTTTTTCATTGGAACCAAAAGACCTTGAAAATTTATGCCAAGACACCAAGGTGGCGTGGAGGTCTCTCGGTTACGCAAATTACGATAACAAAAAAAGTGAACAGGAAAATATTAAGTTCAGACGTTCACTATATGTTGTCCATGATATCAAGGCGGGGGAAATTATAACTAAAGAAAACGTAAAGAGTATTCGCCCAGGGTTTGGCTTGCCCCCAAAATTTCTTGATCAGGTGATAGGAAAAACTGCATCCATTGACCTCAATAAAGGGAAACCTCTTACACTTGATGATCTTGAATAATGGGAAAATCTGTTGCGATAAATGGTAGGATATTGCCCCATATTTTTCTACAAGCCTCTGCCCGAACATATTCAAGAATGATAATACTCCCCTGCATATATCCCCACTCTTCCAAACCAAATTGGGATTTTTCTAATGAACAATAGAATTTGCCTTGCGGTTAGTAATTGCAAGGGATGCTGGGATACAAAATCAAAATTAGCTTTTATATCTGACAGCATACCTGATTATCTTGATGCTAATGAGTTAAAGTCCATAAACCCTATTATATTAGATGGCCCTTGGAGATCTCGTGAATACCAAATTAAAAGCCACCAGTTTGTCCTTGAACGAGTAACTCGCTATCGAAAAGAGTTATCAACGGAATTAAATCTAGGCTTAAATATAAATTATAGCGAAAAGGCATGGGGAATCCTTCTTGATTCCTGGTTATTGCATTTCACCTCAGTTATTTATGACAGGGTGAACAAGTTAGAAAATGCACGAGAACAGTTAGGCAATGTATTTTTAAAATGCATTAAAGAAAACAACCCAACTGTATCAACCACCTTCGACTTTGTTGGAAGCTGTAATAAAGATAAGTTTAATCAATTTATTTTTTGTGATGTCGCTAAAGCTATTGGAATAAATGTAGAACCCTGCACCGACCTGATTCCCGATGATAATTTAACACCCACAGATGTTAAAGACAAAAGTCTTAAAAATATTATTTTTCCTATATTTCGCCCGTTGATAAATTCGATATTTGGTTGGTGGATAGAACACCGAAAACCCTTGGTTGTCGCCGATGGTTTCTTCCCACTAAAAAATGCTGTCGAGATCCTTTTACGCAGTCTGGGGAAAGTCCTTATAATTCCCAGCAGGATTTTTCTCGAAAGCTTACCTGATTTAGAAAAAGACCCCGCCCTGAGAAAATCTTTAAAAATTTTAGAAAAAG
>JABJCF010000474.1 GCA_018665625.1 Nitrospina sp.
AAGATGTTTTATCAAGTTATTATGAGATCATGTTCATCTTGACTCTAAGTCGAAGTAAAAAAAGAGCTTTAATGGTGCTGGCGGACATATTCCTTGTGGCTTTGTCCCTTTGGCTGGCTTACACATTGCGTTTCGGAGTGTGGTTTTGGCCTAGTCAAATCCAATTATGGATACTTATCTTGACACCTGTTTTAGCTCTTCCCATTTTTTTTTATTTCGAATTATATCAGGAGGTCATACGCTATATTGGACATAGGGGAATGCTGGCAATAGTCCGGGCTACCGGAGTTTTAGCTTTCTTGTGGTTTTTGACAACAACTACTTTCCTCTTCTTATATTTTGAAATCGAAATCCTGTTTCCCCTGTACCTTGGGCCTGAAATAATTTTTCCGCGCTCCGTTCCTGTTATTTTTTGGATGTCGCTTATTTTTACTATAGGAGGAAGTCGACAAGTGGCTCGTTGGATATTAATTATGCCCAGCGCGAGCTCTATTTCACGAGCGAAGAAAAGTATCTTAATTTATGGGGCTGGGTCAGCAGGAATAGAGCTGGCTTCATCTTTATCGCAAAATACTGAAATAAATGTCTTAGGAATAATTGATGATGACAAAACTTTAAAAGGTCATGTTGTCCAAAACTTAAAAGTCCTGGGTGATCGCTCTGAAATTGAAAAAGTCAGGGCTAAAGTTAGTTCATTGGAAATATTGTTGGCAATGCCTAGTATGACGCGCAAAAAGCGTAAAGAGCTGTTTAAGCATCTTGAAGACAAAAAAGTAGCCGTCAAAACCATGCCTTCTCTCAATGATATTGCTTCGGGGGGAGCAAATTTGCACGATTTGCAGGAAGTCGACATAAGCGATTTGCTAGGCCGGGAAGAGGTTATCCCAAGCCAAAAACTCCTTACGGTATGTATATCCAACAAAAACGTAATGATCACGGGGGCGGGTGGTTCAATAGGCTCGGAACTTTGCCGCCAAATTCTAAAATTAAATCCTTTATGCATCGTCTTGCTGGAACATGCAGAACATAATCTTTATTCCATAAATCTTGAATTAACCAATTTTTGTAAGTTAACTAATTGCAATATTAATGTTATCCCCATTCTTGGATCTATCACCAATAAAAAACTTATTGAAGACGTTATCAAAGATTTTGATGTTGACACTATCTACCATGCAGCCGCATACAAGCATGTAGCCCTACTTGAAAATAATGTTTGGGAGGGTGTGTTTAACAATGTTTTTGGCACCTATCGTGTTGCACAAGCTGCTCTTGAATTGAATGTGGAAAATTTTATCTTAATATCAAGCGACAAGGCTGTTCGTCCATCCAGTGTCATGGGTGCTACCAAGCGCATTGCAGAGTTGATAACACAGGGTCTTTCCAAAAAGGATGTAAACAAACGTAAAGAGCAGGAGAAATATACCCGTTTTGTAATAGTTCGGTTTGGGAATGTTTTAGGTTCCTCGGGATCTGTAATTCCCTTGTTTAAAAAACAAATTGCAAAGGGAGGCCCCATTACAATTACCCACCCAGAAGCTACTCGTTATTTCATGAGTATTCCAGAGGCTAGCCAATTAGTCATACAAGCTTCCTCAATGGGAACAGAGTGTGATGTTTTTATGCTGAATATGGGGGAACCCGTTTCAATTCTCAATCTAGCAAGAGAAATGATTTACTTGTCTGGCAACATGTTAAAAACAAACGAAAATCGAGAGGATAGTTCATGCCTTGAGATTCAATATACCGGATTACAAAAAGGTGAAAAAATTCACGAAGAACTCTTCATCGGTGAAAATGTCACCAGCACTGAGCATCCTATGATTATGAAGGCTCACGAGGATTTTTGCTCGTGGTCAGAAGTTGAGAAAATACTTGCAGAGCTTGAATCGAAACAAAATCATGGAAACCTAAAACTTAGGCAATTGCTAATTTCGTGTGCAATGGGAAGAGATTGACAACTCAGCTAGATCAAATGAAGTGTGAATGCCTTTTGATTGCAAACTACTTATCCAAATAATAAATGGATTCAACTCGCAAGTGCAACAGTTAGTAAAGTTGCTTGGTAATGAAAAGCGTTGACAGATAGAGAACATTCGAAGAGAAAGAGTCATGGTTTTTCGGTGAAGATAAGT
>JABJCF010000475.1 GCA_018665625.1 Nitrospina sp.
TCGGCTTTGTCCAATCCTTGCAGGTTTCCATAATGGCGTTCGTTCAAATGCCAAGATCGGGTGACTGGAATCCACATCAAATCCATTTTATCCACCACAATCCATAAAGTTCTGATCGCCCGCTTGAGAACAGAGGTGTAGGCCATGTCGAAGGTATAGCCTTCATCGAGAAAAAATTTTGCCGCCGCTTCGGCCTCCTGCTTGCCCTGTTCTGTCAGGTCAACGTCGGTCCAGCCAGTGAACCGGTTTTCCAAATTCCATTGACTCTGCCCATGCCTTAAAAGAACCAATTTATACATATTCTAGACTCCCATTCTGTAAAAACTAAATTCGCCCGCAATATCCCATAAAAACAGCGGCAAGAGGGAATATTTACCCACTTCCATTTGATTTTTCGCAAAACAACTCGCCCAAGCTAATTACAATTACCCACCAAATCCACCTAAAACCTTCAGATTACAAATAAAATCAATCATATTACGATAGGATACCCCCCACAATGGGGTGGTTAAATGAAATCGGGCCTGTAGAAAAAAACAGCCTTTCCTCACGAAATTGTAATGAAAGAGGGCGAACTGGAACCACAAGAGTTTCAATTCATTCGCGAGCACCCTTCAGCAGGTCGGAAGGATCTCAACGATATGAAAAGTTATAGCGAGAACATTTTGAAAATGGCCGCTGAACATCATGAAAAGTATGACGTCACGGGTTATCCTTTCCAATTAAAAGGGGAAAAAATTTCTCTGTACGCAAGAGTCTGCGTCATCATGGATGTTTCTGGAGCCTTGACCTCACCTCGCACAAATCGACCCAGCATGACTCCTTTTTCCGCCCTGACTGAAATGAAAAACAATATGGAAGGACATTTTGATATGCGCATTTTGGTTAATTTCATCAAAATTCTTGCAGATGCTGCTGCGGCAAAAGTTTCTGCATCCCGATCATCGGGTGGTTCTCAGTCACCAAACAAACAAGCGGCGGCCAGCGCCTAATTTTGGCGGGCACAAATTAAATTTTTTCAGTCATCGGGTGTGCATGCACATTCGGTTTTTTTATGCTTTTTTTCTTTCCACCCAAATGACTTATACTTTACCCTTCCTGCTGAATAAGGGTAAGATGACTCATTCTTAAATGGAGAATGTCTGTGTTTGTCGAAGTCGATTCCAACTCCAATACCGAACAAAGCTTCAATATGATTTTTCGGGATATTAGTCCTGCTCGGGAATTGTATTGCATCAAATATCCTGTAAATGGCGAAGAACAACCGGTTCAGATCACTGGCTGGGATGCGGATTCCAATACACCTTGTCCAGCCTATGCTTGCAAGGTAGAAGAATCTGGGGATGGCGTTGCTCTGCTCATTTACGGTGGAACAGGCGGTGTGCGTATGAAGCTCCTCGAAGACGAAATACAATGGGACCCCGAGTCTTCCAAACAGTGGGGAGACACCCACCTAGTCTATCCTACAGATTGTTTTACTGTCTATAAAGACGAGCTATAAAGCGTAAAATTAATTCAGCACAATTTCTCGGAGAGTCTCTTCCTTAACCGTTTTTCCATGACGGTTATCAACGCAGTGAATTAAAAATTCCCGATTCCCTTTTTGTCCAGTAATGGGGGACTCTGTTACAGCGATTACAGACCAGCCTTTTTCTGCAACAAAACGGTTCAATTCGAGCAGGACCCGAATATGTTTGGCAGGATCTTTAATGATTCCACGGTTTTCCACTTCATCTTTTCCGACTTCAAACTGAGGCTTGACCAGAGCAACCAACTGCCCTTCAGGTTTAAGAATTTTCAGCAATGGAGGGATGACAAGCTTGAGCGAGATGAACGATACATCAATCACAGCCAAGTCTAACATTTCCCCGATATCCTCTGTAGATAAGGTACGGGCATTCTTCCTGTCTCGGCAAATGACCCGGGGGTCGTTACGAAGCTTCCAGTCTAACTGCCCGTAACCAACATCTACGGCATACACCTTTTCGGCACCATGTTGTATCAGGCAATCGGTAAACCCGCCGGTGGAAGCTCCCACATCCACGACCGTTTTTCCTTCAGGTGAAACATGAAATTGTTTTAAGGCATGATCCAGCTTGAACCCACCTCTGCTGGAAAATGGTTGGGGATCGCCAATAATAACGGGAAGACAATCTTCAGAAACAAGGCGGCCAGGTTTATCTGCTACAGCATCTTTTATTCGTACTTTACCCGCTAGAATGATGGCACGGGCTTTTTCTCTTGTCGTTATGAGTTTTTTTTTACCAACAACTGGTCGAGTCGGATTTTTATATTCTTATTTGTCATTTTCTTCTTCTACTGGAAAGAGTTCCGCTACCAATTCACCTTTCTGGTCTCGAGTCAGCTTTTCTATTTTTGCTTCAGCTTCACTCAGTTTTTTTGAGCAAACACGCGACATTTTTATTCCTTCCTCAAAAATTTCGAGGGATTTATCAATGTCTAGCTCTCCTGTTTCCAGGTCATCAACTATTTTTTCAAGCCGTTGTATGGCTTTTTCAAATTTTATTTCACCCATAATCAGCCTCTTTGAAAATAAGTTTATACTCACAATAAACTGGTAGTAAAATTATACCAATTGTTATTTCTTCTTTTATCTAAAAAATAAGTTTTAAATCGCAA
>JABJCF010000476.1 GCA_018665625.1 Nitrospina sp.
ATTATAATATTTAACACAAAAAAGGGTTCTCTTTTATGAGCCCTCAGGTAAGCCGTCTGGCATTGGGAAATTTGACTTAAACATATTCCTACTAAAAAAATGAATGTAGGGAAAGGGGCCAGTAATCGTTCAGCCAGGGAAATTTTATAAATATTCAATCCATAAATAAAAACCCAGAATGCAATTGCTCCAGAACAGATGACAAGTAAAGAAGCAATGGACGACCGAAAAAACAATTTGTCTAGCTCAGCATAGTTTTTCTCTACAATTAATATGCCGAATCTGGGGACTTTTGTTGAAATCCATGCCATTGCCAAACTTGAAAGCGTCATCACTATAGTCCAGGTCATTCCCATTTTTCCTGCCGAAACGGGTCCGTGGAAATGAAATAGGACAGGAGTGTAAATAGAGTAGATAAAATAGTTGAGCAAACCCGCTACTCCTAATCGCCACTGCATGGGCCACATCTCATTTTTCCAGTGTATTACTGAAGAAATTTTCTGACTGAAGAAGGGACGGAAAAAATTCTGGTATCTAATTAATACAAGATATAAAGAGGTTAGCAAAACTGCGGCTGAAGATGCTGACGCCATCCATAATTCTCCGCCTAAAGACATCACCAACCAAGCGGAGAGAGAACCTACAACTGTTTGAATAAATCGAAAACGGTAAACCGACTCGACCTGATTGCAGCCCTCAAGAAGAGATAAAAATGGCATCACCCACAATTGAAACCCGGCAATGACTACCAATACCAACCAAGGCACCTCCCAATTTATACCAGGTAGTGGTTGTTGCGATAAAAAAAGGTAGCCACCCGAACCTATTGCAATGATAAAAATGAGGGATACTACTAGATACCATTTAAAAATAAGGCGACCTAAACTTATCAAGCGAGAGAGAGAATTGGGGTCTCCAACTATTTTGCCCTCTTCATCTAGTCGAAGTTGAGCCCATTCATGACTTGCGAACTGAGTCACAACAATATAAAAACCCAGCTCAA
The DNA here is from genome assembly GCA_018665625.1 of Nitrospina sp. The sequence goes on from JABJCF010000476.1 coordinate 1,004, forward strand.
CAAAAGATTGAAGGGCAAGTAAACTTAGGAAAGTATAATAAAATCCTTGAACTTCCGGGGACAGGTAAAAGGAAATCAGAAATAGGGTTATAGGGCCAGCAAATAACGACCATACTTTTGATGAAACAGCGTAGGTTATTCCACGGTCCACTCCAAACCATTTGATTAGATTTTTCATAGTTGGCAAAAGCTTTGGTTTCTTAAGTAATTGGCTGTTATTGTCTTCGGAGCCAAGACTGAAAGGTCAGGGCATTCCACAGAAGGTATTGCCAATTCCATTTTCCGGATAAATGCTCTTTCCATTTTCGGGATATAACAGAAGCATTCATAAAACCCTCTTTCCGCATAGCAGACTCATTTAACAACTCTTCTGCCCAGTCTCTTAAAGGTCCTCTTAGCCAAGAGTGAATTGGAACACCAAAACCTGTTTTAGGGCGGTCTACTAGATTATTTGGAACATATTTGTAAAGCAGTTGCTTCAAAAGCCACTTGGATTGGTTTTCAAAGCTTTTCATATTAAAAGGAAGGCTCCAGGCAAACTCAACAAGTTTGTGATCCAGCAATGGGACCCTGGCTTCCAACCCCACACTCATGCTGGATCGATCTACCTTGGTTAAAATATCATCTGGCAGATAAGTGAGGCTATCAACAAACATCATTTTTGATTCTGGATTCTTGAAATTTCCCCAGCGGGAAAAATCTGTAAGTAGTGTTTCTGGCTCCTTGCAATTCTCCACAATGGATTCCGGTCCCATCCAATGGGAAATACCCTGAAGGTAAAGACCTTCGGGGCCGTAGCTTTTCAGGCAGCTGGCAAGTCGTATAAACTTCTCCCTACTACCAGGGTTATTATTTTTTCCAATTAAGCTTGCTGCCGCATCCAGAGCAAAACCTGGAATCAGAGGAATAATCTCAGAAATTGATTTTCGAATGGGGTATGGGAGCCTTCGAATTTTATTCCAGATGTTTTTCCAAACGAAATAACGGTTGTAGCCACAAAATAGTTCATCACCTCCATCACCAGAAAGGCTGACTGTAACTTTTTCTCTTGTAAGTTTAGAGAGTAAGAATGTGGGTATTTGTGATGGGTCTGCAAACGGTTCGTCAAAAATTGTTGGCAGATCATGAACAACCGATAGCGCGTCCTGGGATGTGACATAGAGTTCTGTGTGGTCTGTGCCGAGATGACTAGCTACTTTTTTCGCAAAAGGAGCTTCATCGAAATCACTTTCTTGAAATCCGATAGAAAATGTTTTGACCGGTTTATCGCTATTTTTTTGCATTAATGCTGCAATAACTGAGGAGTCTATACCACCAGAAAGGAAGGCTCCAATCGATACATCAGAAACCATGCGAAGTCTTACTGCTTCATTTAAAATTGTTTCAAGTTGGGCAACAGCATCACCTGTGGACCCCGAGAAAGAATTTTGCACTCCTCGCTCAGCTATTTCACCTAAAGACCAATATTCATGAACCTCTTTACTCTTAGCGGCCAGGGTAAGAATTTTACCAGGAGGCAATTTAGACACGTTGCAATAAATCGAATGCGGAGCGGGAATATATCCAAAGCGCAGGAGTAGGGCGACCGCTTCTCTGTCAATTTCCCGATTAAATTTAGGGTGAGCTTTGAAGGCCTTTAATTCAGAACCGAAAATCAGGGTTGACCCTGCCCATCCATAATAGAGTGGCTTGATTCCCATTCGATCTCTAACAAGGTGGAGCGTCTTTTCTTGTTTATCCCAAAGCGCAAAAGCAAACATGCCTCGGAAGCGGGTCAAGGCATCCCGTAATCCCCAGTGTTCTATCGCGGCAAGGATTATCTCAGTGTCTGAACGGCCTCTCCAAGAATTAAAACCAAGTTTTAGCAATTCGGTTTTTATTTCAGGAAAATTATAGATTTCTCCATTATAGGAAATTACAAACCTTCCATTTGCAGAGGACATGGGTTGATGTCCTTCTTTGGACAGGTCAATAATCGACAAGCGTTGATGCGCAAGGCCGATTCCATTTTCTGAATCAAACCAAATCCCTGAATCATCGGGACCTCTGTGCTCCAGAGCATTCCCCATTTTCAACAAGGTATCATGTGGGTCAAAGTTGAAGGATTCAGATGAAAAAAAACCGGCTAGACCACACATGAGGAGAGAGTCCTTTGGTAATTAGAAGATTAATACAATTATGGAGACGGTTTTATTTCTTTGTGAAAACAAATTGGTTACAACCATGCCCACCCGACATGGTTATCATTTGCGTTAGATTGAAACCCCGTTTGTGGAAAAAATTAAAAACTTCTTCTGGTTTAGCTACTTCAAAGGGATAGCCTCCCACCCAATCGACTACATCGTGCCACGCCGACATTCCACGACGTTTCTTTCCGTACTCTCGCCATCTTTTAAAGGGTGTTCCCTTGCAAAAATCCCAGATAGTTAATGGCCCCCAAAGTTTGATGGTGCAGGGAACAAGTATTAAAAATCGTAAAGGCACAGGACAAATATTATATAAACGCTTAATCTTTTTCCATACACGACTGGCGCGTCCCTGATCATTGTAAATAGAAATGTATAGAAAACCTTTTTCCTCAATTTTAGAAACAAGATTTTCCATCGCCTTCCACATATCCCCTGTATGGTGGAGTACTCCCCAGGAATAAGTCACATCGAAAAAGGGAAGTTGATCGAGAAATTCTTTATCCAGAAGGCTTCCTTGTTCAATTTTCCAATTATCTGCATTTGGAAAATATCGTTTTTTTAACTCCTGTGTGCAAGCTACACTTTGAGGATCGTAGTCAAAAGAAAAAACCCGATCGGCACCCAATCTATAAGCGGCTAAAGAAAAAAGTCCGCTTCCCGAACCTGCATCAAGAAAACTTTTTCCCTTTAGAGAAGAAACTTTTAATGATTCCTTTAGAGATTCTTCTGCTTCAAAAATACTCGAATCATCTAAAACCGATAAAAACCTATTCCAGTTTTCTCCAAAGCCAAATCGAACATCGGGGTTACTAGTTTTTCCGTTCATTTCCAATTATTTCTAAAATAAGTTTTTCCCACTGGCCCATTACTTTTTCCAGCGAATAAGTTTCAGTAATTTTTTGTGCTTCATTTCCTAATTGGTTAGCCCATAACTCGTCTTCCATCAAACGATGAAGGCCTTTTGCGAGATGTTCTTCATCTATACTAGAGATCAGCAACCCATTTTTTTCGTGAATAATCATTTCACTCGGACCACTGGGGCAGTTGAAGCTAATCACAGGAAGACCACAAGCCATGGCTTCACCTAGAACGTTTGGAAAACCTTCATATCGAGATGACAGCACAAAAATATCTGCTTGCCCCATAGTATAATTATGATCCTGACTCATTCCCTTGAAGCAAACGCGTTCTTTAAGTCCCAGTTCATCGCGGATCTTTAGTAAGTTTTCTTTTTCTTCTCCCTGACCCCAAATGTGTAGCTGGCAATTTGGGAATTGATTTTCTATTCGGGAAAAAGCTTTAAGGAGCAAATCAAATCCTTTTTGTTCAACGAGTCGGCCCATTGCCATAATAACCTTGTTTTCCCCACTAGACTTGTCCTTTTTCTCAACTATGGGAACCGCAATTATGGGGTTAGAGATTATGCGTGAGATTTTTTGAATGGATGGCGAAAACCACGACATGGCATCTTGAGTTTGAACCACCAGGCAAGATGCCCACCGGTAAACCATTAACCTTAATGTGGACCAGAAAATACCTATAGAGTGATATGCCGGGTTTACTCTTTCCGAAACGATGACAGGTATTTTTAGACCGAATGTGGATACCAAGGTGAGGATATTGCTTAAATCAATAAACGCAATGACAACATCTGGTTTGCTTTTCCGGATTGCACTTCGCAAAATGAAAGGACGCAATAAATGCATGCAAAGAGTTTTTAATAGTCCTTGCTGATTTCTCATTATGGAAAGGGTACGGCATTTAATCGAAGGATGAAGCTGGTAAAAAGAAGGCTGGCTACCATCATCAAAAGTCATCAGGGTAATGGCCCAACCTTTTTCGGCGAAATAATTTGCTATGATCGAAAGGACTCTTTGCGCCCCTCCGCCTGACATCTTATATATGACTAAAGTTAAGCGGAAAAACTGATCATTCATCTAAGAAGATTCCCAAGACTCTTTTACAATCTTCCATTGATCTCCTTCGTTCTTCCAGATTAGGATCTTCTTGCCGACATCAGAAGTTCGATCTGATTTATAATCCTGAGTAAATGACATTTCCACTGCATCGTCTTCGCGTACAATTTGAATGTCGCTGACTTCTATCGAAATGATGGAACTTTTGCTTAACAACTTTCGACGCTGTGCTTCCCAGTTTTCACGAGACCTCTTGGGGTCTTCAAAGTCCTTTGAGTAAAAGGATAGGTAGGAAGTAATCTGTTGGGCTTTCCAGGCATTAAGCCAGATCAAAAACTGGGACACTACGATATCTACAGAATCTATCGGTTCTTCTAAATCGGGAGGGCCGCCTTCTGAAACCAAGACAATAGCCGTGATATCTTGCGCCTTTTTTAAATCCAACACCACCTGGTCCGCTTCATCTTTTGATGGATAAGGTCCAACCCGAATTTTGTACCAGCTTGAATCCTCATTTACCTCAATGAATGGCGTGTAGCCTTTCTTTTTAATCTTACTAATAAAGTTTTGGGCGTTTTCCTGTTCTTTGAAGGAACCCAGTTGTACTACCCATGCGCTGTTGGTTGAGGGGTCGGCGGTATACCCGGTCCCTGTAAAACAGAAGCATATAGATAGGAGAACCCCTAAAAGGCATGCTTTATATTGTTTTGGTTGGTCAAGAACGGGAGTCATGGAAACCCCAATAAAACGGTGGAAGAAAGGCACCGTAATTCATTATAAGGCATTAGTATTATTTGAGCCAGTCCTGCAAATTCATGGAGGGAAAGAATGCTTGATCCTGTTTCCTCGGATGCATTTACGAGATTCCCCAACTAAAGCATCTTTTTCAGGTAAGGGACCAACTGGTCCGCGCTTACACCAGGAGCCCTGGCATTCAGGATGCCCTCTTTATCTATAACCAAGACGGTGGGCATTTCTCTTTGCAAATATACCTGATAAAAAGATTTCACAGGGTCCATTAAATAAGGAAAACGGACCTTCTCAGGA
>JABJCF010000477.1 GCA_018665625.1 Nitrospina sp.
CTTGATAATGTCTCCAAAAATTGGAAAATGGTATACATATGATTTTCCAGAGAATGATTTTCTAAAATATCTCTTGGAAAAGAAAATTTAATTGATGCAGTGTCTTAATTTAAAATAATTGGAATACTAAAATGAAAGCAGTCATCCTCGCAGGTGGACTGGGTACTCGCCTCAGTGAAGAAACAATTGTAAAACCCAAACCCATGGTGGAGATAGGGGGCAGGCCTATACTTTGGCACATAATGAAAATTTACTCCCACTATGCGGTCAATGATTTCATTGTTTGCCTTGGCTATAGAGGTTTTATGGTAAAGGAATATTTCGCAAATTATTTTTTACACATGTCTGACGTTACTTTTGATATGGCAAATAATAAAATGGAAGTGCACCACGCTAATGCAGAACCTTGGAAGGTAACATTGGTGGATACGGGCGATAATACAATGACCGGGGGTCGTTTGAAACGCATTGCTTCATATGTTGGTGACGATGATTTTTGTTTCACCTATGGAGATGGTGTCGCTGATATAAATATTAAGGAACTGATTGACTTCCACAATACGCAGGGAACTTTGGCAACTGTCACATCTGTTCAACCCCCGGGACGTTTCGGAGCGCTCGACATAGAACACGGTAAGATCACTGCTTTTAAAGAAAAACCCCAAGGGGACGGTGCATCTATTAACGGTGGTTTTTTTGTTCTTTCTCCTCAAGTTTTTGACTATATCGACAATGAAAGCACCATATGGGAAAATGAACCTCTTGAAAAATTAGCGAGCGAAGGCCAACTTTCTGCCTACCAACATAGGGGATTTTGGCAGCCTATGGATACGTTGCGCGATAAGGCGCAGCTTAATGAACTTTGGGAAAGTGGAAAAGCTCCCTGGGAAATATGGAAATGACATCTTTTGGCAATGTCTACCGGAATCGTAGAGTTTTGGTAACAGGCCATACTGGTTTTAAAGGTAGTTGGCTCGCATTATGGCTTAAAAATTTAGATGCAAAAGTTACAGGCTTGGGCCTGGACCCGGAAACCCAACCTTCTCACTGGGAAATGCTTGGCTTGGATATCGATGACCGGAGGGTTGATATTCGTGACGCTGAAGCAGTCGCAGACACTATAAAAGCTACATCACCTGAAATCGTTTTTCACCTGGCCGCCCAATCCTTGGTGCGCCGCTCCTATCGTGACCCTTTAGAAACCTGGTCCACCAATGTTGTGGGCACGGCTAATGTGCTTGAAGCTTGTCGAAAGAGTTCCAGCGTGCGCGCTATTGTGGTTATTACTACGGATAAATGTTACGAAAACCAGGAAAAGGAACACGGTTATTGTGAAAGTGACCCCCTTGGCGGTCATGATCCCTATAGCGCTTCTAAGGCCAGCGCCGAGTTGGTTGTTTCCAGTTATCGTGATTCTTACTTTAGTGAGCAGGGCTGCCCTTTACTTGCCAGTGCGCGGGCCGGCAATGTTATTGGAGGCGGTGATTGGTCTGAGGACAGACTGATTCCCGATATAGTCCGTGCTGTTACTAAAGGTGAAACGCTTGAGTTGCGATTCCCAAACGCAACTCGGCCGTGGCAACATGTTCTTGAGTCTTTATCAGGTTATCTTTGTCTTGGCCAAAAGCTGCTTGAGAATAAAAAAGAATTTGCAGAAGCCTGGAATTTTGGGCCGGATGATAAGAGCAATTGTACTGTTAAAGAAATGTTACTTAATTTAAAAAAAGAATGGCCTTCTATAGATTGGCGGGTCACGGATGAATCACAGCCTCATGAGGCGGGTTTGTTACGTCTTAATAGCAATAAAGCTCTTGAAAAACTTGCATGGCAGCCCGTTTGGTATTTTGATGAAGGCTTGAGTGCCACTGCCAAGTGGTATAAGGCAAATCTCGAACAGGATAAAGTCATCAGCCTGGACCAACTTCAAGCCTATACCGACTCTGCCAGGCAATTGGGATTGGGATGGAGTGGTAAATGAAATTGTTGCAAACGGACATAAAAGATTTGTTTGTTGTTGAAACAGATTTAGTTTCGGATGACAGAGGTGCCTTTTCAAGATTGTTTTGTGAACGTGAGTTGGAAAGCGTGTTGAAGGGCCGCAAAATAGTCCAGATAAATCGATCGCTGACAATAGCTCCGGGAACCGTTAGGGGAATGCATTACCAGCATCCACCACATGCAGAAACAAAACTAATTCGTTGCATAAAAGGCAGGGTATGGGATGTGGCTATTGATCTACGTGAGGGGTCCCCAACGTTATTGCAGTGGCATGCGGAAGAGCTGTCCTCTCAAAACGCTCGTATGTTAATTGTTCCTGAAGGCTTTGCTCATGGTTTTCAGGTGCTGGAGCCAGATAGCGAAATGCTTTATCTACACACCGATTATTACGCACCCGAGGCCGAAGATGGTATTTTGAGTAATGATTCCAGGTTAGCCATTTCCTGGCCTTTGCCCGTTGCCAACCTGTCCGATCGCGATAAGCAGTACTCACCCATCCCTCAAGATTTTTCTGGAATTAAAGTATGAATTGTCGTCATTGTGGTCTGCTTTTAGACCATGTGTTTCTGGACCTCGGTGTTGCTCCTCCCTCTAATGCATATTTAAAAGAAGCTGACCTCCAAAAACCGGAAACCAGACTCCCGCTAAAATTATTTGTTTGCGATAACTGCTGGCTGGTGCAGACAGAAGATTTTGCCCGGCCGACAGATTTATTTGATTCTGATTACGCTTATTTTTCCTCCACATCGCAGACGTGGCTGGAACACGCCAGTCGCTATTCAGAAATGATGTGCGACCGATTTGAATTAGGCTCTAGCAGTCATGTCATAGAAGTGGCTTCCAATGACGGCTACCTTTTGAAAAACTTTCTTGCGAAAGGAATTCCCTGTCTTGGCATTGAACCTACTGCCAGTACAGCCGCAGCGGCTGAAGCCCTTGGTATACCCGTGGTGAAAAATTTCTTTGGTCAAGAATTAGCTGTGCAATTGGCTGATGAAAATAAAAAAGCGGATCTCATTGCGGGGAATAATGTCTATGCCCATGTGCCAGACATCAATGATTTCACAAAGGGATTAAAAGTTCTTCTAAAGCCAGATGGAGTTATTACCTTAGAGTTTCCACATCTTTTAAAACTTATTGGGGGAAATCAGTTTGATACTGTCTATCATGAGCATTTCTCATATTTGTCATTGCATACCGTGTGTAAAATTTTTGAACAAGCGGGTTTAAAGGTTTGGGATGTAGAACATTTGCCAACTCATGGAGGTAGTTTGCGTATTTTTGGTTGTCATGCAGAAAACTCAAAAGCGATTGCCGAAGAAGTAGGGAAGTCGTTATTGGAAGAAAAAAACTGTGGGTTGCAGCAAATATCAACTTACCAAATGTTTCAGGGGCGGGTTGAAAAAGTTAAAGCCGATCTTTTGATATATTTAGCCGAACAAAAGAATGCGGGGAAAGTCGTTGCCGCCTACGGGGCTGCTGCCAAGGGAAACACCTTGCTTAATTTTTCTGGCATCAAAGATGACTTGATTGCTTTTGTTTGTGATGCCGCTCCTTCCAAACAAGGGAAATATTTGCCGGGGAGTCATATCCCAATTTTTCCGCCGAATAAACTTCGTGAACAAAAGCCGGATATTGTCTTGATATTACCCTGGAATATTGCGGAAGAAGTGATTAGCCAAAATGAATACGTTTATGACTGGGGCGGAAAGTTTATAACTGCTGTTCCTGAGATTCGCTTAGTTCGTTAGGAGGTTGCAGTTGGTAGGATCAGGTCGGGCAGGCTTTAATTGTTATCAATAGTTTATCTTGAATTAAATTTCGGCAAATATAGTATTAGAGAATATACAGGTATTGAAAATTAAGGTAAAATATGGTTTTGATAATGCCCCTTGATTTTGATGGATATATCAGGATTTTAAATGGACAGAGTAAATAAAGTAATAACTTAGACGATTTAAAAGGGGCGTGGCGCCAGTGAAAACGATCATTGATACAGATAATGCGGAAGTTATTGTAGAGGAAAACAGTGAGTCCCGTCGCTTTTCTATGGGAACCGCCGAAGCTTTCGATGCAGTCGCTCGTGCTTATCTTCGTGTGGGTTGGGACAACAAATACGTTTATAGTTTTTCCTGGTTAGGTCGTCCCATTATTCAGCTGCCAGACGATATGATCCGGATTCAGGAACTGATCTTTAAAGTTAAGCCGGATGTTGTTGTGGAAATTGGTGTGGCTCATGGGGGTTCGCTGATTTATTATGCCAGCATTATGAAAGCTATGGATAAAGGACGTGTGATTGGTGTCGATGTCGATATTCGAGAGCATAATCGAAAAGCAATTGAAGAACATCCGATGTATGACAGGATATCTCTGATTGAAGGGGACTCCATTGCGGCGGATACTTTAGGTGAAGTTAAGAGCCAAATTTCCAAGGGCGAAACTGTTATGGTTTTTCTTGATGGAAATCATAGTAAGAAACATGTCTTTCGTGAGCTTGAACTTTATAGCTCTTTAATTGCACAAGGTTCATATATATTGGCGATGGATGGCATTCAAGAAGATTTGGTAGGTGCCCCCAGATCTCAGCCAGATTGGAGGCATAACAATGCCGCCGCCGCTGCCAGAGATTTTGTAAAGCAAAATTCTGATTTTGAAATTTGTGAGCCTGGACCGCAATTCAATGAAGGCCAGGTAACAAAATTTGTTACCTATTGGCCCAGTGCTTATATTCGTCGCAAGAGCTGAGTTCTTGTTGCCGTTCCCTTTTTTTTCATCTTAGACCCCGGAGAATTCCTTGCGAGTTCTTTTTGTTTATCCAAATGCCCGCGGTATGAATATGTTACCGCCAGCGATTGCTATATTCTCTTCTTTACTCAAGAATGAAGGGCACGAATGCCGTCTATTCGATACCACCTATTGGGATATCCCTGATGAAGGTCTGCTGAATAATGACGAATATAAAGAAAAAAATCTTCACGTTCGCCCCTATCAAAAAGCCCCCATTGATGTAACGTTGAATACATCCGATGTTTTTCATGAGTTTGTCAAGGAGGTTGAAAGCTTTGATCCACAACTCATAGCAGTATCGTCAACAGAGGATATGTTTCCTCTTGGCATAAAGCTGTTGAGTAAAATCCCGAAAAAAAACCGGCCCCCTGTCATTATTGGAGGAATGTTAGCCACCTTTGCTCCAGATTTGGTCATCAGTTACAGTGAAATAGACATGGTTTGCGTGGGAGATGGGGAAAATGCCCTCATCAATCTTTGTAGGAAGATTGAAAATGGATTGGACTATTCAAATGTTCAAGGTCTTTGGGTGAAAAAGAATGGTTCCATCACAAAAAATCCAATGGACACAGCCTTCTCAATAAATGATGTGCCTATTCCAGATGTTGGACTCTTTGAAACCGCACGTTTCTATAAGCCTTTCGATGGCAAAAACTATCGAACTTTTCCAATTGAAACTCATCGCGGGTGCCCTTACAAATGTTCGTATTGTAATTCTCCCTCTAAGGAACAGATATATAAAGATGCGGGGGAGGTTTATTTCAGGTTGAAAAATGTCGAGGGTGTTAGGAGGGAGTTGCTCCACTATAAGGAAAATTTTGGGGCTGAATATTTTTATTTTTGGGCTGATACGTTTTTGGCTTGGTCAGATCAATATTTCGAAGAATTTGCAGAAATGTATAAATCAGATATCGATCTGCCTTTTTGGTGCCAAACCAGACCGGAGACTCTTACAGAGCCACGAGTTGCCTTGTTGAAGGAAATGGGTATTCATCGCATGGGTCTTGGACTTGAACATGGCAATGAAGAGTTTCGGGCAACCATGCTGGATAGAAAAGTTTCCAGCAATAAAATAGTTGAAGATCTAAAAATATTAAACCATTTCGATGTCAAATATTCCGTAAATAATATCATTGGCTTCCCAAATGAAACCCGTGAATTGGCGATGGACACTATCCGTATTAACAGGCGCATTAATGCTGACACACGAAATATGTACACCTTCACTCCGTTTCACGGGACACCCTTAAGAAAAATTGCTGAAGAGCAAGGTTTGATACCCCAAGACCTAATCGTAAAGTCACTCTCATCACCTACTGTTCTGGATATGCCTCAATTTTCATCAGAGAATATTGGGGGGGTGAAACGTTGCTTTGTGCCTTATGTCCTTCTGGAGGAAGATCGCTGGCCTGAAATTAAAAAGGCAGAAAGTTTTACGGAAGAAGGGAATGTTATCTGGGAAAACCTGATGGAAGAGTGCCGAGTACGCTTCTTTGATCAGTTTTTGCCTGAGCTGGATGATTACTAATTGAATTTTTAAGAGAACAGAAAAAACGGATTTGGAGCATATTACAAATACGATTTTTGGCGGGCTTGGATTCATTGGTTCCCATCTTCACAGAAACTTAGAAGAGGCGGGTCTCCCCTGTCAAATTGTTAGCAAGGGGGATTCCTTACCCTCAGGTAACCTGGGCAATGTATATTATTGCGCTGGAGTTACTTCGGATTTTCGATCGCGCCCATTCGACACCATAGACGCGCATGTTTCTTCTTTGGCCAATGTGCTGAAAAATTGCGAATACACTTCTTTTTTATATTTGTCTTCTGCCCGGATATATAGACATTCTTCAATAACAACCGAAGACGCTAAATTTACAATCGATCCACACGACCCTGAAAATCTGGTTGATATCTCCAAGCTGGCAGGTGAATCATTATGTCTTTCAGTTGATAATGAAAAGGTTCGGATAGTTCGTTTGTCAAACGTTTTTGGAAATGATTTTTTTTCAAAAAACTTTTTGACGGATTTAATGGAATCTGCGGTAGTAAAAGGGGAAATCAACTTGCGGTCTTCTTTGGACTCTTGTAAAGATTATGTTGATATAGAAAATGCAGTAGATGTGATGCAGCAAATCGCTAAAGAGGGTAAACATCGCATATATAATATTGCGAGTGGCAAAAATACCTCCCACAAAGAAATAACCCATTTGTTGAAAGAAAAAACCGGTTGTAATTTGATTGTTGAGGTAAATGCCGAAACTACAGAATGGCCTTCTATAAACATTGATAGAATTAGTCAAGAGTTTAACTTTAAACCCACTTGCTTGTTGGAGGGATTAGGAAAGCTTGTTGATAATTTTAAGGAAAACTATAGTAGGTAAAAATATTAATGTCGGTAGTCGTTATATGTAAACCAGTATTCATCATACCTGCATGATTTCTCGTGAGATAGATATGCTGGTTAAGGAATTTAATCCCCCCGAAAAAAAATGAAGTTCTCTGAGGAATATTTCAATTGCCGTTTTGGCGATAGTTGTTTTTCAGAATTAAGTTGGCTGACCCCATTGACGGAGAGAGTAGTTGGTTAATATATTAAGAGGAGTGATATGATATCAAAGTTGTTGAAAATTTTAACTTCCCATTGTTCGCCCTATACTGTTTCTGCTATTTTAAAAGTCCCTTTAGCCAAAGCATTTGACTGGGAGGCGGGTCGGGATTTTCCAGATAAGGATCAGGCCAGAGAGATAAGGAAGCTCAACCTTCCTTGGAATCGTATAAAGCGCGCGCTTTCCGAAAAAATTTCTCAAATACTTTTAAAATGTCTTCATTCCGTGTCAAAAAATACACTCTATCCCTATAATCAAGATCGTGGAGTATTAACCCATTATCTAACCACTTTCCGACAAGATCCCAAATATATTGGTGCTTATGCAAAGGGAATTGAGCTTCTTGCAAATGACCCGCAATCTTACAATAGAATTCATCAGGCAATTTGGGCAACATCGGTAGCGTTTGGAAATGAAGGCGATTGGATAGAGCTTGGAACAGGAAGAGGTTTTACAATGTCTTCAACCTTGATGTTTCATCGAGAAAAATGGAATGCAGGTACTAAAAATTTGTGGTTGGTCGATACTTTCTCTCCGTATCAAATGGATAGTGAATCAGGGGTTCAGGTTATTTCGGGAAAGAGGGATCAAAATTATTGTGATGACTTGGAAAAATTAAAAACGCACTTTCAAGAATTTAATAATGTTAACTTTTTACAGGGCTTGGTACCAGATTGCCTCGATAAACTCAAGGTCGAGAAAATAAGTTTTTTGCATATTGATTTAAATGCAGCAAAACCTGAAATAGAAGGTCTTTCATTGTTATGGGATCGGGTGGTCAAGGGGGGTATTATACTGTTGGATGATTATGGCTTCCCAGGTCGACTGGATCAGCATGATGCGATGAATAAATTTGCCGTAGAGCATTCCTTAGAAATATTTCAAATTCCATCTGGCCAAGGGTTAATCATTAAATAGCAGAGCTGGCTGTTCGACATTTCCTACCCGAAATTAATTTGTGTAAAAACCATTTCTATGCTGACAATAATAATTCCCACGCATGAGCGGCACCATGTTCTTGCTCGCGCAATAGATTTCTATCAAGATTTTAATTTTAATATTGTTATTGCAGATTCGAGTGCCAAAAAATTAGATATTGAACTTCCCGATAATATCACTTACAGGCATTATCCCGATTTAAACTATGTGAAGAAAATTTTAAAAACTGCCGAAAGCATAACAACACCGTATATTTGTTTGACTGCGGATGATGATTACCTTTTAGAGTCCAGTTTGTGTGAAGGATTGAGCTTTCTGAAAAGTAATTTAGATTTTGTCTCTGTGCAGGGAATATATTTGCAGTTTGAGCTTATTGAAAATGAGGTTATTTTTAGCCCGAAATATGGATCGCAAGAGGCTTCTTATGCGGTTGAAGGCGAAGATAGTTTGTCTCGAGTTGTCAGAGCCTATAACCCTTATATGCATCAGTTCTATTCCATACAGCACAAAGATATTTTCATAAAATCTTTTCGGTCATGCGCACATTTTTCCGTTTGCCATTTTGCTGAGTTGGCGACAATCCTTGTTCCCATGTGTTATGGCAAACATAGAGTGTTGCCTATATTGTGGATGGCAAGAGACACATATGTTTTTTATCGTCCTGATGTTTACCAAAATCCTGGCCCGGAAAAATCAAAGCATGGAGTAATTTCCCATTGGTATAGAATGAGTGATTATCTTATTGGTGAAATTAAAAGTTTTCTCGCTTCAGAAGAAAGCCGAGTGATGAAAAAAGAGTTTGCGAAGAATATTTCAGATTTAGTGAGCAGCGAAAAAGAAAGCGATGAACTTTTCAATGCTGCATTTAAGTCCTACATAAAAGGAAAGAAAAGGCATAGGGATAAAATTTTAATAAAATTAATATTAAAAATATTCATCCCCAATTGGGTTTTGAAAAAATATAAAAAACGCGAAAGAATTCAACACACGGGGGCTATAGAAACCTCATCCCCTGCTAAAGAGGCCCTTGAAAAGATTCGCATGTCTATAGAGAAATTTTCAGATATTTATAACCAAAAAGTTTAGCTAAAATTTCCATGCCGGATATACCTGAGTCAGCTTGATAAAATGAATAATATAAAATCCATTTGCGTTTTTTGTTCTTCCAGCGATGCGGTGGATGACAGCTATAAATCTGTCGCCACTGAACTAGGACGCGAAATAGGAAAGAGGGGAGTCGACCTTGTGTATGGCGGTGCGTCTATTGGTTTGATGGGCTGTGTCGCCCGTGGGGTACATGAAGAGAAGGGGAATGTCATCGGTATCCTGCCTGAATTTTTCCGGGTCAAAGAGATTGCCTATCTCGATGCAGATGAATTGATCGTCACAAGAGATATGCGCGAGAGAAAAG
>JABJCF010000478.1 GCA_018665625.1 Nitrospina sp.
GCTGGGATGGAAACGCTAAGACTGCTTTATATCGCCATGGGGCCGGGTATTGGCATCGCTGTTTTTATCTACTACTCCAATAAGTTAGACCGGGAGCCTGGAAAGCTTGTGCTTAAAAGTTTTTTTCTCGGCGGTTTGGCGGTTCTTCCAACCTATTATTTTGAAGGTGTTGCCGAACAAGTTTTAGGCATGCAGGACTTGCAGGATGAGAGTTCTCCACTCTTTTGGCCGAAGACCATTCTGTACGCTTTTGTTGGGGTGGCCCTTGCCGAAGAGTTGTGCAAATTTCTGTTTTTGAAAGCATTCGTCTTTGATGAACGGGAGTTTAATGAACCCTTTGACGGTATTATCTATGGCGGTATGATTGGTTGTGGGTTCGCCACCGTGGAAAACATCATGTATGTTCTCCCACATGGGCAGGAGGTGGGGATTTTAAGGATGCTCACCGCAGTACCCGGTCATGCTTTCTTTGGCATCATCCTGGGTTACTTTATGGGTCGGGCAAAGTTCAGCCTTAACGGGGCCAGGCACCTGATGCATGGTTTGGTTGTTGTGGTTGTGCTTCATGGCATTTATGATACCGCCGCTTTTGCCAATGCTCTTTGGTCCACTTACCTGATCTTCGCAATAATATTTTTGGGGATTTATCTGGGACTGAAGGCGAAGAGGGAGATGGAAAAACTCGCGGCCGTTATTGAATTTTCTGCAAAACAATATTTCCCCCTGAAAGGCCGCAAAAAAAAAGTTCCTTTATATCTGAGAGATATTCGCTGTCTGTTGTCAAAGGGGAAGCTGGTTCCTGAAGACAACTTGGTCGACAAAAAAAGTGGGAAAATAAAATCGATCCGTGAAATATTTTCAGTGAAAATCATTTCTCAATATAAAGGACTTCCCAAGACGCCATTTTCGGGCATGCCGGTTAAACTTTTTCTGATTTTTTATCAGATGACTTTTGGGCTCTATCTGTATTTCTGGTTTTTGGGGAATTATCGAGATTTCACCAGCTATAAAAAATTAAAACATAACCCGGAGCTGCTGGCGCTGGGGTTGTTCATCTTCTCGATCCTTCCTTACTTTGTTTATGGGGTTCTTCAGAGAACATTAGATCTCAATGTTGTCAGTGGTTCTGTGACCGATATTTCTTTTGATTTAGTTGTAGCGGCACTAGAATCGGCCTTTTTATATTCCCAGTTTCAAATGTTTTCGGGTTTTCTGGCAAAGAAACTGAAAAAGTCTATTTCGGTTCCGATGGTTATCCTGAGTTTTTTTATTCTCAGTGGACTGAAAAAGGTTCTTTTACCGACAGCACCTTTTTATCTTTTTTGGGAAATGGTTCTGATTCTTATTCAAGGAGGCGTTTTAGCTTTTGTCCAGAGAGATTTGAATCTTTACTGGAAGCTTGAGAATGAGCGCAATATGCACTGAGGTTCTCCCCTTCTATCCAAGGCCGATTTCTATGACCCGAACAAAAATTATTGCTCTTATTGTAGCGGTAGTGGGCTCATTACTTTACGTTAATAGCTACTTGAACCCACCGGAAACCTGGGAAAGCCATAATAAAAAAGGTGTGAGTGCCTTTCAGGCATCCCGCCATGCTGAGGCAGAAAAGCATTTCATACAGGCCTTAGAATTTGCGGAAAAGCCTCCCATCAATAATGATCGTCTTCGTTTCAGTCTTTATCAGCTGGCAGAAATTTATCGGATTCAATCTAAACTTATCGAAGCTGGACTGATTCTCAAGCGGACTTTGGCAATAGATGAAAAGATATTGGGTCCGAAGCATCCTAATGTGGCTTTAGCTATGAATAATTTGGCATCTAACTACCGGGAACGTGGCAAACACGACGAGGCTGAGGCCTTATTGAAGCAGGCTTTGAAGATTCTGGAAGAATCTCTGGGTAAAGAGCATGGGCTGGTCGGGAACATTCTCGATCATTATGCTCATTTGCTTCATAAAATGGATCGTCCTGTTGAGGCTGAGAAGCTGGAAAGCCGTTCTCAGGTGATTTCTTCTACGCAGAGCATTGAAAATCAGTAGATAAGTGTGGAAAATACGGTTGTCCGGCCCCACTTTATTAATATGGAATATTTCCTTTTAGAGGGTATCTTTTATATAAGTAGTAAGTTAAACAATTAACTGAGCGAGGGCTAAATGTGGCGAATACGCATACATGGCCGTGGAGGGCAGGGGATAAAAACCGCCAGCCAGATTATAGGCAGTGCGGGGTTTTATTCTGGCTTCCAGGCTCAAGATTTTCCTCTCTACGGGGCAGAGCGAAGAGGAGCCCCGGTCATTGCCTTCACTCGCATTTCTAAAGACGCTATTCTTGAACGCGGACCGATATTGTCCCCCGATATCATTTTGATTGGGGATGAAACCCTGCTGAACGATCCCCAGTCTGCTCCTCTTTGCGGGGCAGAGCCTTCCACCTTAATTTTTGTTAATTCCGATCATACGCCGGAGTCGTTAGAGAACAACTTTTCGGTAACAGCTGAGAACGGCGGAGCAATAATGTACCAGTGAGCCGTTGATATATTTTTTGTTGTGGCGGAGTAAAAGTGTCCCACTCACGTTAAGCTTTCTATCCTGTATGTAATCCATATTCAGGAGGGAGGCGAAAGGATGTATCCC
>JABJCF010000479.1 GCA_018665625.1 Nitrospina sp.
CTACGGACTTTTAGTCCTTCCCATTATCATGTACTCGAGATACAAGAGCCCGCCCATCGGAAAGCGTCTGATCGCTTGCTTTCCTACAAGCTGGCAGAGAGGTAGTTGATATAAAACCGTACAGTGTTTATGATTGGTGCAGCACAAACTGTCAAACCAACAGGTGTGAAAATTATGCCAGACAGACAAGAGCACAACGAAGGCTCCGATGAAATCACTCTCGAATACTTCGAGTGCTGGAGAAAGCCATGCGGTAAGACGGAAAGAATCTATGTCCGCGTCACGCCAGAAACAAAGGCAAAGCTACTGACCGCAAGCAAAGAAGTGGATCTTTCCCTGTCAGATTTTGTCACTGGAGCAACGCTGGAGGCAGCAAGCTTTGTCATGAACGGTGATAATTGATGGGGATGGCTTATTGTATGATGGCGGGAAGAAAACTCATATATGGTGCGAATGATGGAAAAAACTAAAGGATTTCTATCAAAACCGAAAATATTTATTTTTTGTTTGATGGTTACTCTGCTCTCGAGCCCTTATGTTAAGGCGGATGATGAGGATATATTCAGCGATGCTATCCGATATACGGTAGAGATTATAACTAGGATAGAAATTCCTTTTTTGGGTGAAGAAAGGGGGGCATTTGAGGGGACGGGATTCCTGATAGACAAAGATCGTGGTTGGATACTGACTAATGCCCATGTTGCCGCCCATTCTCCATCTGTATCACAAATTGCTTTTTATGAGCAAGATTACCAACCCGCTGAAAAGATTTATGTTGATCCTTATTTAGATATTGCCATTCTTAAAATTCCCCTAAAAGGACTTCCTGAAACAGCAAAAGAAGCCAGACTTGAATGTGATTCTGTTCCGTCTATTGGACACCCTGTCGGAGCTTTTGGACACCCGTGGGGGTATTCATTTACTGGAACTAGAGGAATAATATCCGGAATTACCTTGGGAATTGAGGGAGGAATGTTGCAAACCGACGCACCCATCAATTCGGGGAATTCTGGAGGCCCGTTAATAAGCATGAAAAGCGGGAAAGTGATTGGGGTTAACACAGCAGTATATGATGATGACAGTAATCAAAACACTAACTTCTCAGAAAGAATTGACCACGTATGTAATGTTTTACAGCTGCTAAAAGATGGTGTAAATCCATCGCCTCCAAAGTTGGAATTTATCTTTCAGGAAGACATTGAAAATCGGAATAAATTAATCGTCGCAAAAACTTATTCTAAAAACATTGCCTTAAAAGAGGGCGACATAATACTTGGGGTTGATGGATATCCCTCGGATACAAAGAGTGAAAGAGAATTGATCCACGCCTTACGTGGAAATTTGAATAATTTTACATTTCGAGTTCTCAGAGGCAAAAAAAATATGACTATTCCCGGTAAATTAGCCCCCCGCGGATTAGTAACTGAAAGAAGGGGAATATATTTTTCCGGAATTTTGATTGCCGACCATTGGGCTATAGATTTAGATGATTTTAGTTTGCCGACATTTATAGTTCATTCTGTCGAACCGGGTTCTGCTGCGAGTGTGGAAGGCATTGGTGAAGATGAGTTTGTGGAAACTGTAGGGGGACAGTCATTTGATGACTTAAATGAACTATATAAATATCTTCAGGGATTAAAGGATGCGAATAAAAAAGCTGTGATCAAATTAAAATCTTTCGCAGATGGAGGAAAGAGTTATTTGATTTACTTTGAGATTTCTGTGGACGTGGAAGATTTAATGATCATTGGTGGCATAAACAGTAGTAAATAACCTTATGTAGGTCACTTCTCCAAAGGATAAAAATTGGCAAGGGAGTGGATGGAGAAGCACAAGAAGAAGTAAAAATCCTACACATATCAAAATCTCTAAAGGGATTGCAGAATATGCCTGTTCTTGATTTAGGTGGATGGCCTAAAAATATGAGTGTTAAGGCTGTATACATACTGTGGGCAAGGATGGCTTTCCCTGACAATCCCATACTTAGAAAACAGTTTGCAGCAGTTCGATTGGCAGACCTGAAGGATGATCTAAAGTTGTTCCCAGAAAATTCTATACTCACAAATGGCGTACACGGAGAAGTCACAAGCTTACTATGTGATATAGGCTGCAGTTCACTTCCCAGTGAATCTGAAGACTCCCTTAAAAAGCAGTTTCAACAAAAAGGTGGTGTTAAAACACTAAAGGACGCTCCATCAGACAGTGAGATTTTGAAGAAATTCATTTCATCTTTCTATAAAGGGAGAGTAGCAGGAGAAATCTTATTTTTATTAAAGCAGATGCATGATGAAAATATTGGTAGACAAGGCGCAAGCGTTAATAAAGCTGTCCATGCTATGGAGGCCCTACGCTCTAAATTTTATAAGGAAATGGGTCAACCTGCTAATGTGCGCTTTTTTAGGGAAAGTTTTCGAGACTATAAACCCGCTGCCCATCTTTGGGCTACCTATTGCTTGTACACAGAAAGTAATGAGTACCCTCAGCAGTACTACCCCCGTTCAGAAAAAAGTTTAAC
>JABJCF010000605.1 GCA_018665625.1 Nitrospina sp.
ATCGTCGGATATACAAGAGACGCCAAAAGATCAATGTACGCCAAATAACATTTTTTGTAGCAAACCACAGTTGATGATGGCTTTTAAACGCGACCGATCCCAAAGGTTATTGCACGGTAAAGGAAGAAGAGGTTCCGGTTTTTGTCCGCAAGCAAGGTCCACCCCCCCTGCCCCAGATAAATATTTAAAAATGAAAAATCCATTAGAGTCAAATCGAGATATTGTTGAGAAAGGTAAAGCTTTATTTCAGTACGAAGCTCAACCAACGGCTTGTAAGGTTTGTCATGGTTCCTTAGGTAATGGTTTAGGGATAATGCCCAGCCTGAACCCAAAACCAAGGAACTTTACATGCAAACAGACAATGGGGGAAATTTCAGACGGTCAGATGTTTTATATTATTACCCATGGATCAAAAGGAATGGGTATGCCAGCTTTTTTATCGCTTTCGGATGATCAAGTATGGCAATTGATCACTTATATAAGAAGTTTGTCAAAAGATAAATCCCGGCTGAGAAGAAAACGCTAATGAAGTTTTTTTATTATAAAAAGAAAAATATTCTTAATATTTTCAACTGGTTTGCCCTATCCATTGCATATTGCTTGGTGGTTCCAGTTAATATTTTTGCTCAAGATTGTCCGCAGCCGAGAAATATTAAACCTGCTCCAGAAGCATATTTAAAAATGACAAATCCCTTAGAAGCGTCTTCTGGGAATATATCTGAAGGTCGCGATTTATACATGGAAATGACAGAGTCTCTTGCCTGTGTCCATTGCCACGGAACAAAAGGAGATGGCAAAGGAGAATTGGGAATTGATATTGAACCTCCCCCCAGGAACTTTACTTGCGCCGAAACGATGAAATCCATTTCAGATGGACAAATGTTTTGGGTGATGAAGAGCGGGTCCCCAAATCAACTTATGCCAGGGTATGGGAGTTTAGCGGATGAAGCGCTTTGGAAGATTATCTCTTTCGTTCGAACCTTTGCTAAATAGGAGAGAATGGCGCGCGCATTAATCTGGATAATTTTAATGGTTTTTGTAGACTTTTTATTCAGCTTCTCGGCTCTTTCTAAACCAATAAATCCAGAAAACAGAGAGTTCAATTTTATAAGTCTTGAAAATGAAGCCAAATTTGTTTTTGCAGGATTGGGTATTTGTCCGCAAAATCGTAATACGCGTCGAGCTCCCAGTTCTTATTTAGAAAAGCTAAACCCTGTCCCCAAAAACGAAGCAAATCTAAAAGCTGGTGAGGTTCTTTACCAAGAAAAAGCTGAACCCACAGCCTGTCGTTTGTGTCATGGCTATCGTGGTGGTGGAAATGGACAGTTATCTATGAGTTTAAATCCTCCGCCAAGAAACTTTTCATGCGCTCAAACAATGAAGGCGCTTTCAGACGGTCAATTATTTTGGATTATCAAGAGGGGGTCTAAAGGGACGGCTATGCCGATTCACGAACATCATTTGACCGATAAACAAATTTGGCAACTGATTCGCTATATTCGAGACTTTGTAAAATAATCGGTGTAGGTTTTAGCTGAAAGACAGGTAGGTAGATTTAATTCTCAAATATTGGAGAAAAATAAAAAAACTCCACCTAAAGCAAAACCAGATCCCAATAAAGTCAAAGTTGTCCCCCAGCGGGTAACTGAATAAGAGGTTTCTTCCTTCCCCTCTGCTTTTTGGCGAATCATAAAGCGAGGATCAGCCATTTGTTCTCTTCGCTTATTTTCTAGTTTGTTGCACATACTCAATAAAAATAAACCTAGAGCAGCCAAGGCTATTCCCATTAATTGTTTTGAATTAATAAGATCCATAATTTGTATCCATGTTTTGTAAAAGAGTTACATACAGTATACTTCTTTAAACGGTATAAAAAGAAAAAAACTTTAAGATAGATTACTAACGCTCCAAATTTTTGCGCTTTTTGTTATTCGGATTGCTTTAGTATTTTTTCTACAAGTTTTTGGGGCAAATAAGAACGCTTAATTTTGCATTCAAAAATTCGAAAAATAGACCAACCTTTCTCTTTCAGAGTTTTGTTTACTTCTTTATCGCGTTTTTGGTTTCTAGCGATTTTTTCCTTCCAATACTTTGCGTTAGATTTTGGTGAAATGTTCCTGCAGTTATGGCCATGCCAGAAACAACCATCGGCAAATAGAGCAACTTTGTTTTTGAGAAATACAA
>JABJCF010000480.1 GCA_018665625.1 Nitrospina sp.
GTTCAGATTCCATCTGAGCAGTTCATTCCGGTTGCTTTCATGCAATGGTCAGGTCGAGATAAAGAGCATGATGAGCATATGGCTATCTCTACCTGGTATTACACCATTCTGAAACCAGCACTGCCTGCGTCTTTGTATTACATGCCTCCCATCATTGCAGCTATTTTCATCTGCTTCCAGGGTTGGTTGGTATGGATGACCAAGCGTACACGTAAGATGTATGACGAAGGGAAAATGCGTCGTGACGAGCTTCCTAAGTAGTCATTAGAAGTTTTATAAGAAAGCCCGCCGAATTTCGGCGGGCTTTTTTTTTGTCTAAAATACGGGGATCAATAAAGAATAACTTTGTATGTTCCAAAAGGACAGGCAACGAAATTTTTTACAAGGTATGCACGGCGCAGTCCGCACGCATTAAATATTGAAATTCTGCGAGAAAGGTTTGGGAATTTTTGATTGCATGGGGGCAGCCTTCGCCCCAGAGGGGGGGGACTACTCTTCTTCGGTAACTTGTTCCAGATCCATATTTCCTTCGATAATCTCTCTTAAAGCCAGTTCAAAAAAGATTTTAGGATTCGTCAAGTCTTCTGGATCGACTTCGATAGTGGGTTGAGCTCCATTTTCCAATTGATGAATTCGCTGGGTAACTAGAATGCATAAAAGATATCGGCTTTTTACGACATCTTGCGCTTCTTTAACCAGTTCCATTCTGTCTTGCATTTCCAATTCAATCATGATTTTCCTGTTGAGTTAAAAGTTCTTCTCATTATAGAGCAATCTTTAAAACTGTCAAACACCATTCAGGCTTATTGTTTAGTTAATATGGATCTAAATGTTTTGATAACGGTTTCAACCTGCTCTTTTGAAACTTCGCGGTGTAAGACAGCACGAAAAATGCCTTCATCCGTATCCGTCATAAGGAGTTTGATCTTCTCTTCTGCCAATTGATTAAGAAATGATTCACCATCCATTCCTTTTAGTTTGAAAAATATTATATTGGTTTTTACCTTGGTTTCGTCTACTTCTATTCCTTCTAACTTAGATATCTGGCTGGCGAGAGTTTTTGCATTTTCGTGGTCCTCTTGAAGCCGGTCGACCAGATCGTTGAGAGAGATCAGCCCGGCAGCTGCCAAGTGCCCGGCTTGCCTCATTCCTCCTCCGACCATTTTCCTCATTTTTCTTGTTTTTTCTATGAACTCGGTCGATCCGCAAACCAGGGACCCCAATGGAGCTGAAAGGCCTTTTGAAAGACAGAACATAACCGAGTCTACCTTTTCTGTCAGTTTTGCTACGGGTATTTTAAGAGCGACAGCAGCGTTAAAGATTCTGGCTCCATCAAGATGTAGTTTCAATCCATATTTTGTGGCCAGATCGTGAACCTCGGCCATGTAATCAGGAGTGAGTGGCGTGCCCTGACAAAAATTATGGGTGTTTTCCAGGCAGATCAAGCGGGTAGGGGGGGAGTGAATGTCTGTATGCCTGATTCCTTTTTCCAATAAATCAAGGGAGATAGTGCCATCACTGTTATTGGGGAGTGGGCGTGGATGAACTCCACCCAACGCTGCAACCCCACCTACTTCATAGAGGGAAATGTGGCTTCGATCACCAAGTAAAATTTCATCGCCTCTTCCGCAATGGCTGAGTACGCTGATCAAGTTTCCCATAGTGCCGCTGGGAACAAAAAGAGCAGCTTCCTTCCCGGTTTTTTCTGCTGCCAGGTTTTCAAGTTTCTTTACGGTGGGGTCTTCCTGAAAAACATCGTCACCGACTTCAGCGGTTGCCATTGCATCTCGCATAGCCTGAGTCGGGTGAGTGAGGGTATCGCTTCTAAGGTCAATCATGGCTTTCCTTGTGGAGTGAATTAGACTCCTGTTTCTTTTCTATTCGATTGCGCTTGATTCGATAATAAAACAGGGACAGGAAAAATATAGGCACCACAAAACCACTTAATATTAATCCGTTTAGTTTTTCCTGCGGATAATCAAGAGCGGCCATTCCCTGATAGATTTGCTGCACCAGAAAAGCCAGCAGACCGCAGGTGATGAACATGTAGCCCAGGCGTTTGGAACCTTTACCACCAGGAAATATTATTGAATAAGCAATAAAGTTGAGGCCCAGAAAAAGCAGACCATTCAAAAACATGAGATAGATAATCTGATTCTGCGCTTGTGTGAGCAAGGTTTTTCCAGTTAACGGTTAAGGTGATAAGCTTATATCTTATCGGTTATGCAACGGGATATAAACTGAAATTTAGGGCAAGGTTTTTTGGCATAAAAAAAGCCCGGCAGCGGAAGTAAATCCGCAACCGGGCGATGAAACTTTTATTTAGAAACTTTTGGTGATTCCAAATACGGCGGTTCCTTCGGCTCCATCAGCTATATCTGACGTCGATAGATCCGTGTCGATGTACTGTAAACTGAGGTCGAAACCGTTGGTAGAATATGTCAGGCCAACGCTCCAGTCTAAATAGTCGCGGGTTGGGTCAACGGCTCCAATTCCAAATGCTGCTGAATCGGTTATCCACTGACGTCCTAAATGAGCGGTTAAACCGACTCCCTGCAGCAAAGGTGCGTCTGCATCGAAGCTCATGTAGGTTGCATCTCCAGTACCACCAAAATATTCAGGCGAATAGTTTACGGAGGCACTTAGAGCCACCATGCTCAATTCATACCCCAAACCAACTTTGTATTCAAAAAAATCATAATTCAGAACATCGTTTGCTCCTGGGTAAGTGTAATAGACAAACCCTAGATCAATGGCTACTCCGTAATACTCTCTTGTTACCCCTCCATACCAGTCGAATTCTGTATTGGCTTGATCACCATCTCCAAAATCAACGTTTGATCCCCAAACGCCGAGATAAAATCCTTTATCGTGGGACCAGTCAAAACTACCCTGGATCGCAGGATGCTCATCACTTTGAGTAATCCCTCTAAAAATATATTCAGTAAAAATCCCAAAGGATCCGTTAAAGTTTCCTGGCAATTTAAAGGGATCTTCATCTGCCTTAGCCAAGTGTACGTTGCCAGGAGCAAATGATAAGGTGGCAACTACCATAAAGCTTAAAACAATTTTAAAAAAATACGGGGACAATCTCCTCATAGCGATCCCTTTCAAAAAAATGATCTGAGAGCCTTTTTAATCAAATGGCTTGTTTATTAAATATTGGATGCGACATATTTTACTTAAATGTAGATATAACGCAATAGCTTATTTTTTAATCAGATTATATAGCCGCGTTCGCCATGATGAGACAGATCCAGACCTTCGCTTTCGTCGTCATCTGTGACCCGCAGACCTATAATTCCATCCAAGACTTTAAGGATGATGAAACTGACTATTCCTGTATAGATCATGGTTGCTCCAACACCCATAATTTGTACAGTCAACTGGCCTCCGATGCTGGTAATGTCACCGCCAAATCCGGCACCGCCAAGAGATTCGGCACAAAATACTCCTGTCAGTATTGCGCCAACAATACCGCCTACGGCATGGATTCCAAAAACGTCGAGAGAGTCATCGTAGCCCATAGCGCGTTTGAGGGTGGTGGAGGCCACAAAACAAACAGCCCCAGATACAAACCCAATTACCATGGCACCCATGGGACCCACCGCACCGGCAGCAGGGGTAATGGCAACCAGACCGGCTACCGCTCCTGAAGCAATGCCCAGCACACTTGGTTTGCCATGTTTTACCCATTCTATGAACATCCAGCTTAAAGCTGCTGCTGCGGTGGCAATCTGGGTGACAGCCATAGCCATTCCGGCAACTCCATCGGCTGCCAGTTCACTACCAGCATTGAAACCAAACCAACCTACCCAAAGCATGGAAGCACCCATCAGCGTGTAACCTAGATTATGAGGGGGCATAGCGGTAGTAGGATATCCTTTTCTCTGACCAAGAACGATTGCGGCTACCAGACCGGCAACCCCTGCATTTATGTGGACAACGGTTCCTCCGGCAAAATCAAGAATTCCTTTATTTCCGAGCCAACCTCCGCCTCCCCAGACCCAGTGACAAATGGGAGCATAGACAAGGGTCATCCAGATAGTCATGAAGATCAGCATGGCTGAGAATTTCATGCGTTCGGCGAACGCACCCACCATCAAGGCCGGGGTGATAATGGCAAACGTCATCTGGAATGTCATGAATACGGTCTCAGGGATGGTGCCGCTCAGAGTGTCGACACCCACGCCTGCGAGAAACATCTTGTTTAAACCACCCCAAAATGGACCATCACCTCCAAATGCGATACTGTAAGCATATAAAACCCACAATATAGTCATTAGCGAAGTGATAGCAAAACATTGCATTAGCACAGATAGAATGTTTTTGCTTCGCACCATGCCACCATAAAATAATGACAAACCCGGTATCGTCATAAACAATACCAGAGCAGTGGCCGTTAGCATCCAAGCGGTATCCCCAGAGTTTAAAGCGGGCGCTTCTTCTGCCAGTGCCAATGAGGGAAGCAATAAAACCAGGGCTAATAAGAGGGCTATCATTACCCAGGATTTTTTAGATAGTGCCCAACGGCCCAAAATCTTGTTTTTCATAAAACCCATGCTCCAAGTAAAATATAATGGGGTGAATAAAATAATCAAAATGTAACCATGCCAATTTCAATGGCCTTTAGATAGAGATAGATTTCAATTCCTGTACCAAGTTAATGAATTGGCAGGAAAATCATCGGATTTCAATTTAATTCCATTAAAAACAATAAGTTATGTGGAAATATTTTCTGAATAAGGTAAAATGAATCGTTGAAAATGGGTCGAAGGTTGCTTTGTTTAAAAGCAATTCCCCTCAATTTTTGCAACAAAATGCATCAAAAATGTTTGGAAATAGGATTTTTCTTTGGGCTGAGTGGAAGTGACATAGAGCCCTATTTTCGTCAAAATTATGACCAAAAGGGAGAAAGTTGCCCTTGATTAGAGAAGGAAAGGGGTAGGGCCATAGATATCAAAGAGTTTAAATATAAAGGGTTGCCCGTTTTCTGTTGGGGTGGCGTGAGTTTGGCATATAAATTGCTCAAAGATAGAAAAAAAGATAATTTAAGTCCCTGATTTATAAAGTATAATTTAACTTTTCATTGATGAAAGCAGGGCGGGAGAAAGATTTATGGCTGAAGAAGAGGATATATTAGAAGAACTGGAAGCTGCGGAAGCATCTGGCGGTAAAAAGTCGATGGGAATGATCATTGGCATTATCGTAGGTCTGCTGGTACTTGGCGGGGGAGGTTATTATGCCTATATTAACTTTTTCCAGGAAAAACCAGTTGAAGAAACACCTGCGGAAGGTGAAGAAGGCGCAGCGGAAGAGATTGAAGAGGATGAAAATCTGGGGGTCATGTTTCCCATGGATCCTTTCATCGTAAACCTGGCAGGGAGTGAAGGGAAACGGTTCCTGAAAGTAACGATTTCATTAGAGCTGAGTACCCCTGAAGTTCATGCGGAATTGAAAGAGAACATTCAAAAAGTCACTGACTCCATTCTGGTATTATTGAGCAGTAAATCCTTTGAGGATGTTTATTCTGTGCAAGGCAAGTTCAAGCTCAAAGATGAAGTCACCACACGCGTGAACCGATTTTTAGTAGTAGGTCATGTGAAAGATGCGTATTTTACTGAGTTTATAATTCAGTAAAAATAAAAGTTAATAATATAAGGCAAGAAATATGAGTGAGGTTTTATCACAGGGAGAAGTCGACGCGTTATTAAGAGGTGTCGGCGATGGTGAGGTAGAGACCGAAACCGATGAAGCTCCAGAAGATGAATCGGGTGTCGTACCCTATGACCTAACCAGTCAGGAAAAGATCATCCGTGGGCGCCTTCCAACTCTGGATATTATCAACCAGATGTTTTCCAGGTTATTCCGGAATACCTTTTCCACATTGATGCGTAAGTCAGTCGACGTCAGTACTGTTTCAACTGATACCATCAAGTTTGGCGATTTTCTGCGATCATTACCTGTTCCCTCCAGTTTGCATATTTTCCGCATGGAACCGTTGCGTGGTCACGGTCTTATGGTTGTGGAAAGTAAATTGGTTTTTGCCGTAGTCGATACATTTTTTGGAGGCTCTGGTACAAAAGAAGCCAAGATCACAGGTCGAGATTTTAGCTCCATCGAAATTAGAATGACTAAAAGCGTTGTTTTAAGCGCGTTGGAAGATTTGGAAAAAGCCTGGCGTCCGGTACATGCCGTGACAACAAACTTTGTTCGGTCTGAGGTCAACCCGCAGTTCGCGGCTATCGTTCCTCCCACCGATATTGTTTTGGTTATACTTTTTGAAATTGAGATGGAAAGTATATCGGGCACATTAACTATTTGTCTTCCTTATGCAGCAATTGAACCGGTCATTCCCAAACTTAAAGCTCAGTTCCAGTCTGAAGAAATGGAAGTGGATCAGGTTTGGGTTCGCCGCTTGCGCACAGAATTACTGACGACAGAAGTAGAGTTGGTGACCGAACTTGGAACGACTACTGTGACACCGCAAGATTTAATGAAATATAAAATAGGCGACACTATCATGCTGGGAAATGATGTGACGGATCCATTATTATTAAAAGTTGAGCAGATTCCCAAATTCAAAGGATTTCCAGGTGTCTCCCGTGGAAATAAAGCAGTCCAGTTAACAGAAACAATAGAAAGGGAAGGGTAAGATTATGGAAGATGAAGCCGCAAAAGAAGATTTTGAAGCTTTAGATGACCTTGGCGATATCGATGGGGCCGATGGCGTTGATGACGAATTAGATGATGATGAAGCAGCACCGACAGCAGGTGGTGAAACTAAAAGCCTTGACCTCATTCTGGATATTCCCCTCACAGTGGCCGTTGAATTGGGTCGTAGTAAAATGCTGATTAATGACCTGCTCCAATTAGGACAGGGCTCTGTAATTGAATTAACAAAACTAGTAGGTGAACCCCT
Source organism: Nitrospina sp. (assembly GCA_018665625.1). Next base: position 6,923 of record JABJCF010000480.1, read on the forward strand.
GGAAGTTTTGGTCAACCAGAAACTGGTGGCCCGTGGCGAAGTTGTGGTTGTAAACGAAAAGTTTGGTGTAAGACTCACTGATATTGTTTCACCTATGGAACGCGTTCAATCCCTCGCATAAACCATCCCGGTTTATGCGAGAGGAAGAATGGTTTTAAGCGGGCTCATATCCCTTCCCGAGTCTCCGCTTTTGCTGTTGTTCGATTTATTCCTTCCTCATAAAAAAAATCTGAAAAAAACTTTGTTTGTTTTGTGTTTAGGTATGGCCTTTGCAATCTTACTTAATTAAACCAAAAGTGTTGGTTTTTTTGACGTAATAAAAATGAGCAAAGGTGAAACAAATGAAACGATTTTTAAAAGCCTTAACATTTATTCCACTATTTTTACTCCTGACCAGCAATTTTGCGGGTGCAAGTATTTTATCCAAACAAAGTGGCAAATGGAGTGCCTTGAATGGTTTAAAAAAGGTCCATTCTCACCTGATGAGCAATGGTCATATTGTTCGCCTGGAATTCAATAAACCCGTCTCCGATTGGGTTGAGCCGGTGTTCTATGAAAGGTCTGTGCAGATAGATTTTCCGGGAGCGTTTATCGATCCATCTAAAAAAAGTTTTCCGGCAGAGAGCTCTTCAATTTCCAATGTTTTTGCAAGTCAATTCGATGGTGAAACTCTTCGAATCCGTTTTCAAACCAAACCCGACGCTACGGGAATTGAAAAACGATTCAAACTAGTATCACAGGGCAGATTTATAGTTGTTCGATTCGATACGGCTTCTGCAGAGCCTTCCTCAGTTGTGTCTAAAAATGTGCCTTCTGAAGAGAATCGAAATGCAGATTTGGGAGTTATGGATGACGATGCTTTATCCCAGTTTCTTTCCAGAGCCTCTACTAAGATGAAGGAAAAGGAAGAAACCCTTTTACCTAAATCAGATGCTAATTCTTTCTCTTCTACAGTTAAAGAATCTCCCGTAAAAGAATCCGAAATTAAAGTCAAACGAGCAGGAATGGGTATGGCACCTCTCGTTGATCAAATAAAAAAAGCGGCATTGTCTGACTCTGGAACCGAAAAAAATAACGGACCAAAGAAAGATTCTAAAGGAAAAGTCACTACCAAAGAAAATACAGGTTTTTCATTGAAAGACTCACGGCCTACAGGAAAACCAATAGAAATTGTTCCATCTGGACTGAAAATGATTTCAATGTTTGCTTTAGTACTTGGGCTCATGTTTCTAATTTTCTTTGGATTTAAAAAATATGTACTTAAAAACACAGCCTTTGGAGGCGGAAATAAATTGGTAAATGTTCTGGGGACCTGGTTTCTGGGGCCGAAAAAAAATATTGCTCTGGTGGAAGTGGCAGGAGAAGTTCTGGTGCTGGGTATTTCTCAGGATAACATCACTCTTCTCAGTAGCATTACCAGTGAAGAAAAAATCGAAGAAATTAAAAATGCCGGCGGCAAAGGCACTAGTGGGCTGAATTTTAACTCCGACCGTGCTGACAGCGGCAAGGATAGGAGTCGCTCTGTAACAGCCCAGGCAGCAGGACAGTTTTCTAACTATCTGAGTAAGTTTTCAAAACCTCAGGGAGCTAAGGAGCAGGTAGTTGCTGATGCTAAAGAGCAAATTCTTCAAAAAATTGGAAAGTTGAAAACGGCAAGAGCATGACAAGAAAAATAATATTCATATTACTGATTCTAGCGACAACATTTGTTTGGGGTGGGTTAGTACCCAATGCAGAAGCTCTTTCGCTGCCTTCCATTCAATTGGGTATGGATGACGTCGAAGATCCTGAAAAAGTTTCCAGTGCTTTGCAGATACTTTTTCTGCTTACCATTCTTACTCTGGCTCCATCGATTCTTATCTTGACCACCTCATTTGCCAGAATCATCATCGTCCTTTCATTTCTCCGCCAGGCAATGGGCACGCAACAAACACCACCGACACAGATTTTGATTGGTTTGGGTTTGTTCTTAACCCTTTTTGTTATGGGGCCTACCTGGACAGAAATCAACGATAAAGCTTTACAGCCTTTCTTGAACGAAGAAATTTCTCAGACGGTTGCGCTTAAAAAAGCAGAAATTCCTCTTAAGACTTTTATGTTGCGACAAACCCGAGAAAAGGATTTGTCTTTGTTTGTGGAGATTTCAGGCGATCAACCGGCCAGCAATGAAGATGTGGATATCCGTTCTCTTATTCCGGCTTTTATTATTAGTGAACTAAAAACAGCGTTCCAGATCGGATTTCTAATTTATATTCCGTTTTTGATTTTGGATATGGTTGTTGCGAGTATTTTACTCTCAATGGGTATGATGATGCTGCCTCCTGTACTAGTTTCGCTCCCCTTTAAGCTGATGTTGTTTGTCATGGTGGATGGATGGTATTTAACAGTGGGATCACTCATGAGAAGTTTTGGAGGATAAATAGACTATGACCCAAACATTTATTATTGATTTCGCAATGGAAAGCATTAAGACAACTTTACTCTTGTCTGCTCCCATGCTGGGCTTTGGGTTGATTACCGGTCTTGCTGTTTCTATCTTTCAGGCGGTGACATCGATTCAAGAAATTACCTTAACCTTTATCCCCAAAATTCTGGCGGTGTTTCTTTCCATACTGCTTTTTTTCCCATGGCTGATGCAGTTGATGCTCACCTTCACTTCAAATATATTCACTAACTTTCCTGAGTATATCCAGTAATGGATATTTTTAATCTCAATTACGCGGAGTTCGAAAGGTTTCTTTTTGTTTTGTTTCGCGTTGGAGCAATGATCATCTTTGTTCCCATTTTGGGTAGCCGACAAATTCCCGGAGTTATGAAAATCGGGTTGATGCTTTTTCTTTCAATGGCTATTTTCCCTTTGGTTCACGATCGACCCATGCCAGAACCGAAAGGAATTTTCGAGTTAGCTAAATTTCTTATGGCAGATGTCACTATTGGATTAGGCATTGCGTATATTGCCAGGCTTATTTTTACCGCCGTCCAGATTGCGGGTACGGTGGTGGATTTTCAAATGGGATTCGGCGTGGTAAACGTTATCGATCCCCAAACAGATACTCAAGTTTCAGTGACGGCACAGTTTCATAATATTCTCGCTGTTCTCATTTTCTTGGCACTTGACGCGCATCACTTCATTATTCAAGCGATCGTTGAAAGTTTTTTTGTGATCAACCCCTTTGAAATAAATTTTGCCAGCATAACCCCGGAATACATGCTGCATCTTTTTTCTGCGACCTTTACAACTGCGATTAAAATTGCCGCACCCATCATGGCAATTCTTTTCTTTTTGAGCGTGGGTATGGGTTTGGTTGCACGAACTGTTCCTCAGATGAACGTATTTATTGTGGGTTTCCCATTACAGATCGGCGTTGGGTTATTGATGGTAGGTTTGTCGTTGTCCTTTTTTAGTATTTTGGTCCAGAACGAAATGAATGCCATGCCTATGAAGTTCATGGGATTCATGCGTGGCCTATAGTATGAGAGGACGCGATGGCGGAAGACAATAAAGACCAAAAAACTGAGGAACCCTCCTCCAAACGAATCACAGATACTGAGGAAAAGGGTAACTTTGCCCACAGTCGAGAAATCAACTCCTCATTCATTCTTTTAGCTGCTATGTCAGGTTTTATGATGACAGGTGAGCAAAGCACCCGGAATGTAATGGAATCCTGGCATGTTATGATTTCTGATGCGAGCGCACTCCAACTTTCTACAGAAGAATTATATAAAGTGACGGTCAATACCATGGAGTCCTTCCTGAAAATCGTGGGACCGTTTCTTGCGTTGATTATGTTTGCGGGTGTCGCCTCTAATATAGTTCAAATTGGCGGAATTCGTTTTTCGGGCCATCCTTTGATTCCGAAATTCAACAAACTGAATCCGTTGAAAGGAATTGGGCGAATTTTTTCTAAAAATTCTGTGATGGAATTGTTTAAATCTCTGTTCAAGGTTTCAGTTATCTCCGTCGCTTCCTATTTTACGATTAAGTCACATTGGCATGAAATTCCACCGTTGATGGGCCTCGGGGTAGGGGGGATATTGTCTTTCATGGGGCAAGTTGCTATTGAGATTATTTTCCAGGTTCTGGTGATAATGATTTTTCTATCGCTTCTTGATTTTGCGTTCCAAAAATTTACTTACAAAGAAAACTTGCGCATGACCAAGCAGGAAGTAAAAGAGGAAAGAAAGGAAACCGATGGTAATCCACAGATCAAACAACGCATCCGCACTGCGCAAATGGAAATGTCTAGAAAAAGAATGATGTCAGCGGTTCCTGAAGCCGATGTAATTGTCACCAACCCCACTCATATCTCTGTGGCGATCAAGTACGACGTCATGAA
>JABJCF010000481.1 GCA_018665625.1 Nitrospina sp.
ATAGGCCCCAACAGCATTTCATCTTTTCATATCATTGGTGAAGTTTTCGACAAAGTTTACACCGAAGGAGGATTTGGCGGTGCCGTTGGAAAAAATATCCAAACTACGCTGGTACCTTCTGCAGGTGCCACGATTGTAGAATTTAAAGTCGATGCTCCGGGTGCTTATGCCCTGGTTGACCATAGTATCTATCGCGTAGAAAAAGGCGCTATCGGTCACCTCGTGGTAGAGGGAGAAGCAAACCCAAAAGTAATCCGACAGGGGAAATAAGTAAATTGCACCATTGAAACATTGTTCCATAAAAGCCCTGATGATGACTCATCAGGGCTTTTTTATTTTTTAGATGCAGCCCTCCCCTAAAACATCATTTGTAATTTTATCCTATCCTTCTCGACTACCCCTTGATTTGCACTCTCAATTAAGTTGAAGACCCGGTGATAATAAAGTAAATTTGTACCTGACTTTTAACCCAGCCATATAAAAAATCCAGGAGACGGTTTCATGAAGGCATCCGATTTATTTGTACGATCCCTCGAGCACGAGGGAGTGGAGTTTATTTTTGGAATTCCTGGTGAAGAGAACCTCGACTTCCTTGAGTCTCTTAGAGAATCTAAAATTAAATTGATTCTTACCCGTCATGAACAAGCAGCGGGATTCATGGCTGCTACTTACGGAAGGCTGACAGGAAAGGTGGGTGTTTGCCTTTCTACATTGGGGCCGGGAGTCACCAATTTTGTAACCTCGGGTGCATACGCCCAACTTGGGGCTATGCCCGTACTGATGATTTCCGGGCAAAAACCCATTAAAAAAAGCAAGCAAGGCCAATTTCAGATCATTGATGTAGTCGAGATGATGAAGCCTTTGACCAAATTTACGAAACAGATTGTCCACGGCAACAACATTCCTGTCCTTGTTCATGAAGCCATGCGCATAGCCAGAGAGGAACGCCCAGGGGCAGTTCACCTTGAATTGCCAGAAGATATTGCAGCTGAAGAATGCGACACCCAACCCTATGACAAGGTTTACTTCCGCCGCCCTCAGGCTGATCCGAAGGCTATCGATAAAGCCTGTGAAATGATTCAACAGGCGAAAATGCCTCTCATACTGATTGGAGCCGGAGCAAATAGAAACCGCACCAGTGAAGCCCTAAAAAAACTCATTGATAAAACTGGAATGTATTTTTTTGACACGCAAATGGGAAAGGGGGTTGTCGATGAAAAACTACCTACATTTCTTGGAACAGCAGCTCTTTCAGCTGGCGACTACTTACATTGCGCTATCGACCGCGCTGATTTGATTATCAATGTAGGGCACGATGTCATAGAAAAACCTCCATTTTTTATGTCACCGGGTGGGACAAAAGTAATTCATGTAAATTATTTTTCTGCAAAAGTGGATGAAGTTTATTTCCCACAACTCAATGTGGTCGGCGACATAGCGGAAAGTATTGATCGCCTGGCCAATAAAGTTGAAAAATGCAAAAACTGGGACGGCGCCTATTTCCAACGAGTCAAAGAAGAAGTAGAAGCACATGTTAAGCAAGGCAGTGACGACACACGATTTCCTATCATCCCACAACATTTGGTAGCCGAAGTCAGAAAGGCCATGCCCGACAATGGAATCATTGCCCTGGACAATGGTGTTTATAAAATCTGGTTTGCCCGAAACTACAAAGCCTACCAATCCAATACCGTCTTGCTGGATAACGCTCTCGCAACAATGGGTGCGGGCCTGCCCTCAGCAATGGGCGCAAAAATAGTTCATCCAGATCGCAAAGTAATGGCGATTTGTGGAGATGGTGGATTTATGATGAACTCCCAGGAACTGGAAACAGCCGTCCGATTGAAAATGGACTTGGTTGTCGTGGTCCTCCGCGACGATGCCTACGGAATGATCAAATGGAAACAAGCAGGGATGGGATTTCAAAATTTTGGATTGGATTATGGAAATCCTGATTTTGTAAAATATGCTGAGTCTTATGGCGCAAAAGGACATCGAGTCCAATCCAGCGACCACTTAACGACTTTGCTAAACGACTGCCTCAATGCATCTGGGGTCCATTTGATTGAAGTCCCCGTAGACTATTCTGAAAACGAAAAAGTATTAATCGAAGAATTAAAATCAAAAATCTGCATTTTATGACTTTCGTCTAAAAAAGGATGTCCCCATGACACAGAAACTAAAAGTCCATTCACCCTACGATGGACATTTAATAAAAGAAATTGATTTGGACGATGAGTCTCGGATAGAACAAGCCCTGATCACCGCACACAAACTCGAACTGAACAAACCAATTCCTACTCCGGAAAGAATTGCCATTTTAAATAAAACGGCTGACTTGGTTGAAGCAAAAGCCGAAGAGTTTGCTCGCCAATCGGCAGAGGAAGGGGGCAAACCCTTAATCGATTCCCGAATTGAACTTGCGCGAGCCGTACAGGGAATACGAGAAGCCGCAAATTCTATCGGACAACTCACCGGGCACGAAATCCCCATGAACCTGACGACCTCATCAATGAACCGAATGGCTTTCACCACTCGTGAACCCATCGGTGTCGTTGCTGCAGTTAGCGCTTTCAATCATCCCTTCAATCTGATTGTCCATCAGGTCATACCAGGAGTAGCTGTAGGTTGTCCGGTGATCGTCAAACCTGCAAGTTCAACCCCAATATCATGCTTAAACCTGGTCAATTGCCTGTACGAAGCTGGCTTGCCTAAGGAATGGGTGCAGGTTATTATCTGCAAAGGCTCACTGGCCGAAAAAATTGTCACCGACCCGAGAGTTTCTTTTGTTACATTCATCGGTTCCGGAAAAGTGGGCTGGAATATGAGATCAAAATTAGCTCCAGGAACACGTTGTGCTCTGGAGCATGGGGGTGCCGCCCCGGTAATTGTAGAGTCCGACGCAGATATTGATGATGCACTTCCTCTACTTGCCAAAGGCGGATTTTACCATGCAGGACAAGTATGTGTTTCTGTTCAACGGGTTTTTGTTCACGAAGATATAGTAGAAGACTTCTCCAATAAAATAGTAGCCATAGCAGAAAAATTGATAGTGGGTGACCCAACCGATGAAAAAACCGAAGTCGGACCTTTAATCCAGGAAAGGGAAGTGGAAAGAATTCACAAATGGGTTGAAGAAGCCAAAGCTGCCGGAGCAAAAATTTTAACCGGTGGAAATAAAATCGGAAATACCTGTTACGAGCCTACAGTCATACTCAATCCACCTCATGACACCCAAGTTTCTCAGAGTGAGATCTTTGGGCCTGTTATAAATATATATTCATATAAAAACAGGAACGAGGCGATAAAACTTGCCAATGACGTCCCCTTCTCATTTCAGGCTGCCGTTTTTACCAGCGACATAAATGCTGCTCTGGAATCAGCTAAGGATTTAAATGCTGCAGCCGTAATGATAAATGACCACACTGCATTCCGAGTGGATTGGATGCCCTTCGCCGGAAGGAAAGCTTCTGGTCTTGGCGTGGGCGGAATTTTGCCAACTATGATTGAAATGACAGAAGAAAAGTTAATCGTTTTCAGATCAAAATTAATCTAGTCTAAATTACCAATTATTTAATACTCACCGCACATCTGAATCCGGTTCCATCAGGTTGCAACTGGAAATGGGAATTCATTCGATTTGCTGACCTCATCTCAGACACTTTTTTATTCCAACTCCCGCCACGATTTATTTTTTGTGTAATAGAAAATGAACCCACACATTTTACACCGCTGCAGGCATCGAGCTCAGGACGCGGGCCTCTAGGATCTTTCTCAGGACTCATTAAATAATAATTCTCATCGACTGGCATCCAATCAAAAACCCATTCACTCACATTTCCTGCCATATCGAAAAGCCCAAAGGGATTGGGTGGGAAAGAACCCACTGGAGATGTATGCCTGAAACCATCTGTTATAGAGGCATCTCGAGAATTTAAATCGCATTCGCTATCGCAGAAATTTGCCACCTCACCTGTTATTTCATTCCCCCAATAATACTCAGTTTTTGTTCCTCCTCGGGCCGCGTATTCCCATTCGGCCTCTGTTGGCAATCGATACCCTTGTTTCTTGCAATAATCTCGTGCGTGCTCCCAGGCAACGCTTTCAACAGGAAGGTCTGCTCCAGGAAACTGGGACAAGTTATATCCCATAACATTTTGAAAATATTTTTGCCTGACTTCATACTTGCCAATTTTAAATGAAGACAAACATACCTTATGAACAGGTCGTTCATCAGAGTTCCCTGAATCGCTTCCCATTTGGAAACAGCCCTCTTCAATCAAAACCATTTCCTCTTCCGGTTTCTCCTGATTCATCGAGATTGCCATTTTTTGCACCGAAGATTTTAGAGCAGACACTAGCTCGCGGGTAGCCGTTGGGATGCCATGATACTTGATCTTATATTTACTTTTGAGTAGCAATTCCATTTTTCCTGAACTCAAAATATAAACTCGAAAATGAGGAACTGGACCAATAGCATCATCCTTTACAAACTGACTGATATCTTCATCTACCTCGCTAGATTCATCAAGAACCATTACCGTTTCATCTACAAGCTCTGCCTTTCGACCTTCTGCACTCCCTTTTTCAAAAACCAAAATATTTCTCCCTCGGGATTCAGGCATAGCAAGAATTCTATTGAGGAGCTCTTCTGCTTCCTTAAATTTTTTCAGTTTAATTTTTGTATCCGCTTGAGCACGGAGCACTTTATAATTATCAGGATCTTTTTCTAGCACCTCACTAAAATATTTTTCCGCCTCCAGATACTTGCCTGAGGCAAAATTCTTTTCGCCAATCGCGAAAACCTCATTTAAATCCTGTGCATACAATACGGCTGGGAGAAATAAAATTAGAAAAAGCTGCAGTGCAAAAATCTTAATTTCTTTGAATATAAATTTCATTTTAGAATTCCTGTTATCCAGCATTTTCAACATTTACAGGCCACGAAAAAACGAAGGCCGTGCCACCCTCCTTTACCGGTTCTACCCGGATGAAACCATTCGCCTCTTCTACCAGTTTTTTAACAATGGGAAGACCAATTCCAGTGTTTTCAACTTTACTCCCTCTTTGTAAAGTTTGGAACATTTGGAAAATTTTATCATAATATTTAGGGTCTATCCCCGGCCCATTACCCTCCACTCGAAACTCATAAAAAAGCCCTTTTGTTTTAGAAGAGATCGACAGCCTTTTGTTTGAATTGGTATTGTGTTTGATAGCATTACTTATCAAATTTGAAAATATCTGACTTAACTTTACGTAATCTGTCTGAAAAATTGGCAATTCATTTTGCACAACCAATTCAACATCATTACTTATATCAATGAAACTTAATATTTTCTTTATCAGGCCTTCAACATTTACTGTTCTTCTCTCAATTGAACTTTTTCCCGCCTTTGAATACTCCAAAATGCCCTGGATCAAAGCATCCATATCTTCCACACTTTCAGCCAGGCGATCTAGGTGACCGCGAACCTCCGCCGGCAAATTTTCTCCTAAATCCTCTTGAATCCAATTGGACAGATGGTTTATCCCTCGTAACGGCGCCTTCAAATCATGCGAAGTAATATTAGCGAACTGCTCTAAATCCCTATTTGCCCTTTTTAATTCAGCCGTCCTTATTTTCACCTCTTGCTCAATGGCTTTGGTTTTCATTAAATTCATTTCAAATATCATTGCCAAAAAAATCATAAGCACAAAAAAACCGCCGCTTGCCACCAAAGGAAAATTGATACTTAACCCGCCATTAAACTTGTCATCTGCCTGCCAAACTAAAAGCCAAGTACGGCCTGAAACATTAATTGGAAAAGATAATTCCATTTCTTGATTTTCCATCAAGTTTCCATACAATCTGTTTTCTTCATCAATCACGTTGTTTTCATAGATGACCATATTCAAACCTGGGACTATTTCCCCTTGCATAACATCTTCAATCAATTCCTCAATCAGGTAAACGCCAAGGGCAAAACCTTCAAACATTTCTCTTCTTTTTGAAAGAGTTTCGGGAACCTCTTTGCCTCGATAATTAGGATAAAAAATTAGAAACCCAGGGCCACTTTTATTTTCCTGAACCAGAGTAATACTAGAAGAGCTCTCTATATTTCCAGTATCGATAGAATGTTTCAGAGTTTCCGCTCGTATGGGATTGCTGAAAAGGTCGAACCCTAACGCAAGTTTATTCCTCTCTAAAGGGTGTACGTAATATACGGGATAGTAAACCTCACGATTTTCCGCCCTTATCATTTCTCCCGAACTTAAACGCTCAGAAAATTGGAAGGCAACGAGCCCTTCTAATTTTGCTTGCTCCTCAAACTCAAATCTCTTTGAATGTACAACTTTAGGAACCCATTCAAGAGCATGAATAAAACTTTGATTTTCAATAATGGATTCTGTAAAAATGAAAAATTCTTCGCGGCTAACAAATTTAGAGGATCGAAAAAGGCCGATGAGACTTTTTAAAACCTTTTCATTCAATTCAATCTTTGAAAGGAGGGCAAGATTCATTACATGGGTTTTATTTTGGAAGCTGTCATACCAACTGGTTTTCTGCTTATTCCAAATCAGCATGAAAATAAATCCAGAAAGCAATAAACCCAATAACAAAATAAATTTTGTTTGCTTTGCAATCATTATTTATCTTTAGGACCGAGGACTATGATGGTGTCGACCTTGCGTCATCAAAACAAGCCCCAGTATATGTTTAAATTTTTCAATACAGGTTAGCAGTTTTTACCCGGAATCCTAACCCCTCATTGAAAAACTTTGTTTTTTAATCAATTGTACCTATAAAATAAAAAGCATGAAATTTAAAATTAATTACTATTTTAACAA
>JABJCF010000482.1 GCA_018665625.1 Nitrospina sp.
ACCTGACTCTTATGGAGTCGAGACTTTTGCCCGACTTATATACTTTGGTCAATTCAGCTAAACAATTTGGTGGGGACCCTTTTGCAATTTCCGTTCTTGAAGCTGCTCGAGATTATCCCTTTGAAGACTCAGATAACGATTCCAGCATTATTTCATTAGGGATTGACCAGGGAATGTTAGACACAGAAGACGCATCACCCGTCAGCATGAAAAACCGGCTTTCAGAAACCCAGTATGAATGGCGAACCTTAAACTTGAAACCGGATCCAGATATACAACAAAAACAAAACTGGAAACATAAATGGGACCCTTATGGCCAATGCTCCTGGCCTCCAGAAGATGAAAAGATAGAAAACCTCAACACCCATGTTCGAGAGCAAACCCGTCTTTTATTGAGTCATGACCTTGCAAGAACAGAAAAGTTTACGTCCTCAGTTAAAGATGGAATTGATATTCGAGATACTCTCAGGCACTGGTATACGGGAGATATTTATGTGAAAGAAATTCCTCCCTCCCGAGGAGAAGTCGAAATCATAGTTTTTCTATTCGATGCCGAACCGGACCCAAACCAATACAATTGGCGGCAAACCTGGTATGCAGAGCATGACGATGAATCCACCCTTTGTTTTTATGCAACCGAATATATGGAGAATCTTATTGGACCTGGAATCGGTCAGGCCACCTATGGCGGATGTATGATGCTTTACCCCCCCCGCCCTATCCTCGATATCTGGCAGGATCCACGGTTGAGGTTTTCGCAGACTTTGGAGGAAAAACTATTAGAAGCAGCATTTTTTCACTCCCGCCAAAAACATGTCACAGTAGTTTCATCCTGTTCACCCCAAATAACTTGGCGTCGCCTGGCCCGTAAATACGGAAAAAAAATTATTCATATACCACTGAAACGATTTTCTAAACAGACCATTGAAAAAGTTAGAAGATTTCACGTGTTGAATGGCAAAGATATCCGCTCCTACGCCAAACGTTTTATTCAAGAATTATGACTCTTGATATCAAGATAAGAGAAGCAATCCAGTCAGACATACCCGTTCTAGTTCAGAACAATCAGGCACTCGCGCTTGAAACCGAAAATATTCAACTAAATTCTGAAACTCTATTTTCCGGCGTAAGTAATGCATTGGACAGAGATGAATGTCATTATTTTGTAGCAGAACTAAATGGAGAAGTTGCAGGCCAGATTATGATCACTTATGAATGGAGTGATTGGAGGAATGGGATATTGTGGTGGATACAGAGTGTTTTTGTGCGCCCTGAATATAGAAGCAAAGGAGTTTTTCGAAAACTTTTTGAGCACGTAGAACAGCTTGCACGGAACCATCCAGAGGTAAAAGCTTTACGGCTCTATGTCATAAAAGATAATCACTCCGGAATAAAAACTTACGAAGCCCTGGGTATGAGCGATTCAGAATATATCGTTTATGAGAAAGAGAGCCTAGGTTAGTATTGCCCCCCCCTCTCAATATTTCGCATAGATATAAATTTAGGCTAGAATACGCTATACAGATAATCTTTTACTCCAAATATATTGTTCAACACTTAATTAGTGAGAAAGGGATGCGCTATGAGTTATGACAGACACATCGACACCAAATTTCGTGTAATGGAACTCCAATTAGAAAATAAGTGGCAAGCTGAATTTGAAAAAGAAACCAAGAAAATGCGGGAGGATTATAAAAAATTAAAGAATAGTTTAGAAAATGAAACCATTAATATAGTTAAGAAAAAATTCGCATGGGGATCGACATTATTGGGAGTAGTATTAGCAATTAGTATTTGGATAGGTTTATCTGAGTGGAAGGAAATGATTGCATCAATACCAGACACAGCAAAAAAAGCTGCAACTGAAGTAGTACACAGCAATGCGGCACAGAATACTATTGATAACATTAAGAAATTGGGAGTGCAGGCAGAAAATAATGCATTTAAAACTTCTCTGGCACTAGAACGAATAAAAAATAATATCGAAAAGGTAGTTGGGGAATTTAAAAATAACACAGAGTTCCAAAACACGGTAGCCGACATAATTAAGAAGGACGACAAATTCGAATCAAGAGTAGCCGACATAATTAAGAAGGACGACAAATTCGCATCAAAAATAGCGGGAGAAATTAAGGCCGACGACAAATTTGAAGCAGGAGTAGCTGACAGAATTAAGAAGGACGACAAATTTGAAGCAGGAGTAGCTGGCAGAATTAAGAAGGACGACAAATTTGAAGCAGGAGTAGCTGGCAGAATTAAGGCTGATCCCAATTTCTACTCAAAATTAGAAAAAAAAATACAGGCCGACAACAAAACTGAACCCTTGTTGGAAAAAAGCGCCAAAAGAAAGACGGTTCAACAAAAAAAGACCAAAAACAATAAGAAATAGAAGGTTGGGTTAAACGCAGATTAATTCAGTCTGCCCGAAGAAGGACCTTTTTGACTTAGGGAAAAAATATTGTTAGAAGACCGGCCAGAAAATGCTTGTTGCACAGGATCAGGAAAGTTTTGATCGCATTCATTGAGATATTTCATCACAGAAATCATCCAGTCCGATTCATGAGGTGAGCGGATAATGGCAATGTTTGCATCTTCATATTCCTTACAAACTTTATCGGCACCCTTTTTCCCAGAATAATTATTTTTTTTTATTATAGTAAGAGGCCTTAAGGGATCCACCTGAATAATCTCCAGTCCTTGATATTTTTCCGGGATATCTTCTTCAATAAACTCTTCAATAGGAATTCCATTAACATCGGTAAGACCCCCTTGTGCAAGAGAAGCTATATAAATAGGAGCCCGCTTGATAGATGCGTGTTCGGCAAACCCTTCTCTGAAAACAGTTTGATTTTTTTCAGCATCACCAAAAACTACGAAGTCCCAACGACCGGGTTTCAGTTGTCGTTGTCTCTGGACAATTTCTGTTTTTTCATAGGCTTCGGTAATCTTGTCAAAGATCACCTGATCTTTAGCACGTAATTTTATTTTGGGCACTTTTAACTCCGTTATTAGCCACTCTTCAATTTACAGTATATCATGCGAAGAAGCGGTAACACTTTTTTTGCATTTAATGATATCAGCTTTGTTATACTATTTCCCGTGAAGCCTCGGATAATTATACGCCAATCCCTCCATCCCTCCAGATGAAAAAAAACTTCAGTAAAGCAGCAGGCGCAGTAAGTGGAATGACCCTACTATCGCGCATATTTGGTTTCATCCGCGATATGTTTATTGCCATGGCATTTGGCTCTTCGTCAGCCGCCGATGCTTTTTTCGTAGCTTTCAGAATCCCCAACATGCAAAGACGGGTTTTAGGGGAAGGTGCTGTGTCCTCCGCATTTATTCCTATATTTTCAGAAACCTTGAATCAAAAGGGAAAACAAGCGGCTCAAGAACTTACTGCAAATATTTTTAATATTTTATTTATTCTTCTGACGGTAGCCTCTTTAACGCTCTTTTTGTTTTCTCCAGCAGTAATCACTATATTTGCTCCAGGATTTTTGGATGACCCCGAAAAATTCGAGCTCACAGTAGACTTAACCCGATGGATGGCCCCCTATTTATTTTTCATTGGTCTGGCCGCTTTTTCAATGGGCATCTTAAATTCTCTCAAGGTTTTTGCTCTTCCTGCAGCCACTCCTATTCTGCAGAACATCTCCATGATTGTGGCAATTCTGGTTGTAGTCCCGCAAATGGATGAACCTATAATTGGGCTTGCCATCGGAGTTCTTATTGGGGGTTTGCTTCAAGTCTTAGTGCAGTTACCAACGGTTATAAAAAAGGGTTATGGCTGGAAAAAACGCCTGCACTTCAAGCAGCCAGAGGTGATTAAAATTGCCAAACTAATGGGGCCTGCCATTTTAGGATTAGCCGTCTATGAATTAAATCTATTGGTCGATACCTTATTAGCATCCACCCTGCCCGATGGTTCTATATCCTATCTTTATTATGGCAATCGATTGGTTCAACTTCCGCTTGGGGTATTTGCAGTTGCATTAGCAATTGTACTTCTTCCCACACTTTCAAGCCACGCCGCTAAGAGTGAATTGAAGGAATTAGTGGAAACGTTAAGCTTTAGCATTCGTCTCATTCTATTCATCACTATCCCGGCCACCATAGGGCTAATCGTTTTAAGAGAACCCATTGTGAATACATTGTGGGAACGAGGAGAATTTCTTCACGCTTCTACTCAAGGGACAGCAATTGCCCTGCTTTACTATTCCATAGGGCTTTGTGCCTATTCAGGAATAAAGATTATAGCCCCAGCATTTTATGCCCTTCAAGATACGAAGACGCCAGCTAAAGTTGGTATTTATTCAATGCTCATTAATATTGTTCTCAATCTAATACTTATGGGCCCCTTACAACATGGGGGTCTGGCACTCGCAACATCCCTTTCAGCATTATTTAATGTGGTCGTCCTGATGTATTTTCTTAGAAAAAGACTTGGCCTTCTGGGGGGCAAGAAAATCCTGCGATCGACGATCAAAATGTCCATTGCAGCGGGGGCAATGGGTATCGTAATTTACTTTTGCAGCCAATCCTGGTTTGATTTGAATGACTCTATTGGTATACGCATCACAGCACTGCTCGCTTGCATATCCTTGGGAATGCTGGTATATGCCATAATCTCTCATATGTTCAAAAACGAAGAATGGCACTTTCTTTTAAATATGAGAAAAAATAAAGCCAATGATATATCAACCGATTCAAACTAAAAATATTAGAAGGAATTTTAAATGATAGTAGCTTGTCTTGATCTTGAAGGAGTTTTGGTACCGGAAATATGGATTGCTTTTGCAGAAAAAACTGGAATTGAAAAGCTTCGTCTAACCACACGTGATATTCCTGACTACGATGAATTGATGCAAGGACGTTTAAAAATTCTGAACGAAAATAATCTGCGATTATCAGACATCCACGAAGTGATTAGAGAAATATCTCCTATGGAAGGAGCAAAAGAATTTCTTTCCTGGCTGGAGTCAGAATTCCAGGTCATTATACTTTCTGACACATTCAATCAGTTTGCCGGTCCATTAATGGCGCAGTTGGATTTCCCGACGCTTTTTTGTCATGACCTGATCGTCGATGAAACGGGAATAATTACTGATTACAAACTGCGAATACCCGATGCTAAAACCAAGGCGGTAAAGGCATTACAAGGCTTGAATTTGAAAGTCATTGCCGCAGGCGATTCCTATAATGACACCGGGATGCTAAAACAAGCCGAAGCCGGAATTCTTTTCAGAGCGCCTGACAATGTTATTGAAGAGTTCCCTCAATTTCCTGTAACTCGAAACTACGAAGAGTTTAAGCAAACATTTATTGAGACCGCAAAAAAAATCTAACAGGTTGTTTCAAGCAAAAAACTACTATTTGATTTCAGAGTCTAATAGTTTGGTGGCAATCCACCCGGTTTTAGCTGGTCCATCCGCTTCTTGCTTGAGGCTTACTTTCGACCAACCTCTCTCAACTCCTATCACCTCTACCTGAGTTCCCATAGTAAGAGAATCAACTATTTTACTGGTATTCACATTTGGGAGACTTCTTAAATTCGCCAAGCCAGTATTGACCTTAAAAATAATCTTATAATCCTCATCCACCGCTATTTTCATTTGAGTTTCTCCCTGACCATGTGTCAGAACACTTGCCAGGTCAATGTCCAACTTAAAAACAGCAACAATCAGGAACAAAAGTGTCAGAAGAGCGATACGCAACATCGCCTGCGAAAAAGTCAGTTCCCCACCGGTTACCCTTTCAGGGCCCTGTGGAGGTTCGCACTGAACGCAATAAATCCCAGGGGCAGGCAATAGTGAATTGCAGCTGTCACAATACAAATATTTTCGTTCAGGTTCGTTCCTGAAACTGTTTAAGACACTTTGATCCATAAAGTTTAATTAAGTCGGTAAATTTTTCTGTATTTTTTCTTAAGATAATTCAAAAATATTTTGGGGTTCAATTGATCCCCTGTAACTTGTTTTACCAATTCGGGAACAGACAACAGCCTTCCCTTTTGATGGATTTTTTGGTTCAACCATTCTCGAATAATTGCAAGGTTACCAGATTCAATTTCCTTTTCTAAATCAGGTTTCTCCTGTATTAAAGTCCCATAAAACTGGCTCGCATAAAT
>JABJCF010000483.1 GCA_018665625.1 Nitrospina sp.
AAAAAATAAAAATAATAACTGATATCTTTTTTTATCGGTGCGCTGGAAAGTATTTTCAGTGAGAAAGGTGCTGCGAAGTCAGTACTGCTTCTTGTATCACTGCGTGCCCGGAAAAACGTGTCCACGCGGACAGCCAGGGGAACCTTGTTTAGAAGCAAAAGGTTTTCATCCCCCGTATCAACCGTTTGATCCGAGATATCTGCCCCCGGTAATTGATAGCCATTTCCAGCAAAAGCTTCCCCAAACCCATTTAGCATGGGAAATCCCACATGGCAAGTGACACAACTGAGCTTATGACGCCGGGCGAATGCCGGTATCGCCTCAGCAAACTGTGGAATGAACTCTATTAATAGCGATACAATAATCAGGCTAAGAACAAATTTTTTCTTTTTCATTATGAATTCTCCCTGTAGCAAAGTTTCCCCAAATTAATCTAGTGGTTGATTTTCAAAATCCGTTGATTTTCAGCATCCGTTGGTTTTTGCCTAAAAACTTTGAACGCCAGGGCACAAAACAGTGCAAGTGCTGCGATATAAAACGAGGCTGCTGAAACTTGAGCTAAAAGACCTATCGCCTCCTTTGCCGCGCCCGTAGACCCCATTCTTGGTGCCAGGAATCCTGCTATGAGCCAAAAAAAACCGTAACCCAAGCTGCCGAATCCGCTCAAAATAGAAATCCCCATTTGCAGTTTGGGGGTAAATGTTAACCCGGCGGCCACCAGAGAAAATACAATGCTGATAACGCCCATCGTTTGCGAATGTAAATGGGCGCGTTTCATGTAAACCCAGGCTTTTTTCGACACTTTGTCGGCTAAGCTTTGATCGCCGTTATATTTTTCTGCCAGTGCGGCTGCTGCATTTTCCTTAAACGTGTCTTTAAAGCTATCCTCGCAACATCCAAACCCTAAACCCATCGCACCACCAAAAAGGATTGCGATCATGGCAAGAGCCAGCCCATATTTAATATGTGTAAAATTCATGATTTATTCCTCCAAAAGATTAGTGGACTGACAAATAAGAACCGCGATACGGTTGCAGAATGGACAAACACGGGATGCAGTGGCATAATTCTTTTCCAGACATAATTGAGGGTTTTTGTCTTCATAAGTGCCAAATTAAGCCATTTGAAAAAATCTTCAATCCGTCAAACGACCTACAAAGTTAAACCTTTAATTGCCAATAGTTATGGATAGCTCTATGTCAAAAGACAGTGCTTTTATGGTGGTGTTTCTGGTGATCATTTCCATAATTAGCGGATTGGACATATTTTTTGACTTACAGGAAGGGGCTTCGATTGGCCATATAAGTACTGAGGGGATCATTCTCTCCGTTGCACTTCTTGGTGTTTTTTGGATTGTTCGCCAGAATATTCAAATAAAAAAAGACAACAAGAATTTGCATCAAAACCTCGAGAGGTTAGAGCAGGATACGGCTCTATGGAAAGCGGAAGCTGAGAAGTACCTGCAAGGCTTAGGCGATGCTATCAACAAACAAATGTCTCACTGGAGTTTTACAACGGCAGAAAAGGAGGTAGGCTTGCTTATGTTGAAAGGATTCAGTTTCAAGGAAGTTGCAAGCTTCAGAGAAACCAGTGAAAGAACAGCCAGACAACAATCTCTTGAGATATATAAAAAGTCCGGACTTTCGGGGAGGGCTGAGTTTTCCGCTTTCTTTCTGGAAGATTTGCTTTTACCAAAAAGCAAAGATGAAAAAATCAGTTTTCAGGACTAGAAAGCTTCCTATCTATTCAGTCTCGAAGTAGCGAAAGAACAATTCCTGTGAATCGAGGGGTCACAAAGTTCTCACGCGAATCATCATCGCACCCACCACCGGAATTCCACTGAACCTGCAATAACTACTAGTGGTCAATAGGCTCCTGTGATATTTTTCCATAGCTTTCATGCCCCGAAGGGGTAACGCCGAGTGGTGGTTAAAACTCTTCGTCTTCGGGGTCGTCGTCTTCCATGGCGGCATCAACTTCATCTTGCTCGGCTTTATCCATCAGTTCTTTGATTTGCTCGTATCCCGCTGCGAGTTTTTGGATATTCATCAGCAATGTAATGAGTTCTGGATTCTCACATTCCTGAATACCGGCGACAAGGGCTCCGCGCTCATCCTCATCATATTTTTCATCCCATTTATCAAATGTAGCCAGGATTTTGTTTTTACAATGTAGCAAGTCGTAGAAAAAACTTTGAATTTCAATTTTTGGCATAACAATCTCATCCATCAAATCCGGACCAAACCGGAAAAAAAAATTAATAAAAAACCTTTGCCCTTACAAGGTGCTGATATTATTATAGAGCGTCCCATCACGGGAAACGCAAATTATACTACATCATTCCAGAATAATATTAATCAATCATGTCAGACGAAGAACGATTTAAAGACAACGAAAACGGCACCATCTCAGATTCTCGCTACAACCTGATGTGGGCCAAAGAAGACAGCTACCAGATGCGTGAAAAATGGTGTGCCTGGAAAGGGGCCCACAATTATGTTGCCTGGTTAAACGAGCAAAAATACGCAGGCCATGAGGACTGGCGCGTGCCAAAAAGCCAGGAGTGCAGAAACCTTTACGACCACGAAAGTAAAAACTCGGACTTCAACGGCGATATCGTTCATATTGATTATAAATTTCCTGAGGGTTGCGGCTCCAACTATTGGTGCGTGGAAGAAGCGGGAATCAATGCAATGGCTTATAATTTTTATAGTGATCGTGCCTATCAGGTCCGAAAAAAAGCCAAAGACGAAGAAAGAATGAGTTGCCGAGCTGTCCGCACCGCGGGTCCGCCAGTAAAAAAGAGCGGCCGCTTATCAAATACGGGTAGAACCCGAAGAGAATGACAGGTCTTCGAAATGTTATAAATCACCCCAGCCCCTCTTTAAAAAAGAGGGGTTCATTTAAACCCCCATACTGATGGCTCAACACCGAGCGACTCGCGCTGAAATAAATTTGAAGGCTTTTAAACATAACCTTCAAAACTTAAAAACTATACTTACCCCTGAAACGGGCATCATGGCTGTTGTAAAAGCCGACGCTTATGGGCATGGAGCTCTCCCTTGCGCCAAAGCAGCGGTGGAGTCAGGAGTCGACTATCTGGGTGCAGGCGTCATCGAAGAAGGGATTGATCTGAGAAAAAATGGCATCACCAATCCCATCCTGATTCTTGGAAGCATTTTCCCCGATGAAACACCCGACTTGGTTCACCACAATCTTTCCACTATTCTGTGCACCTCTCAGTTAGCGCAGTCGCTTTCGAAGGAAGCAGAAAAACAAGGGAAATCGGTTAACGTCCACATCAAAGTAGATACAGGCATGAACCGTCTGGGGGTTCATCCCGAAAATTTACTCGAACTGATCAAAGAAATTGGAAGTCTGCCCGGCTTAAAGATAGAAGGTCTATCCACCCATTTTTCTTCTGCCGATGACGAAGACATCTCTATCACTAACAATCAAATTAAACTGTTTCAAAAAATCCTTGCCGAAATGCAGGAGATGGGAGTGCAACCCCCTCTCACTCATCTGGCTAACACTTCAGCTTTATTTAGATTTCCTGAGAGCCACTCAAAAATGGTAAGACCTGGACTCATCCTTTACGGAGCCCTGCCCTCACCTGTTTTACAACCTGTGGTTCAGGATATTTGTAAAAAGGAAAACTTAGAAAATTTTCAACCCGTCATGCAGTGGAAAAGCAAAATCATTCTCCTTAAATCCGTACTAAAAGGCCAACCCCTCAGTTACTCGAGAAAATATTTCACCCAAAGGGAAAGTCTCATCGCCACTCTACCCATAGGCTATGCAGATGGATTACACCGTGACCTTTCAAACAAAATGGAAGTCCTTATAAAAGGCAAACGGGCTCCTCAAGTCGGGACCATATGCATGGATATGACGTTGATTGATGTCACTGAAATTCCGAATGTTAAACTGGGAGACGAAGTGGTAATTTTTGGCAGGCAGGGTGCAGAAGAAATTCAAGTGGAAGAGCTCGCGGAAAAAGGAAACACCATTCCTTACGAACTTCTATGCAATGTGGGAAAACGGGTACCCCGAGTTTATACAAGTCACTCCTAATTTAAAAAATGAACGGACCATCAAAAATTCTATTTTGAGGCTTCCTTTTTTTCCATTTCTTTCTGTTGTATCTCATTTCCAAAAACTGGAATCAGACGTTTGGAAAGGGCTTCTTGCGCCTGATCCTCACTTGTGGTGAGACCTAGGATATTCAATATGTCATGAAGGCTTACTTCATGCCCTTTAGCTGTCCTCACAGGGTCCATAATATAACGCAACATTTCCCCAAGCTCGTCTAGTACTGAATGCAGGTGGCTGATCGCTGCAAATGACATAGCCTCTCTGGAGAATTTATCCTGGGTTCGACCTTCTAATAGGTCGTCCCAAGAGGGTGCTTTGGCGGTTTCAAGATATTTGGCTGCCGAAGCGAGTTTTTTGTCCATATCAGGAGTTTTTAAAAGCTCATCCAAATATTCCACCAATATTGTATCCAGCATGGACAAAATAACTTTGGCCTTTTCAAACGAAATGGGTTGTTTGCCTTGATCTAGGAAGATTCTAAAATCCGATTTCCCGTAGAGCTGTTTCAAAATATCCTGTTCAATCTTTTTCCACAGATCTTCACTTTCCCCCTTAATTCGCTGAAATAATATGAGGTAATGTGAGGCAGCCAACTTAGCGATGGGCATAAAAATGCCGTGTCCAAATTCGAGGCCCACAACCTTACTAACCGCAAAGTCTCTTACTTTCTTAAGTTTCCCTTTATCTTTTTTCTTTTCAGGATTTGCTAAGCGACCAAGACGCGTCCCCTTTGCAAAAATTGCCCCGTTTAGAAAAAAGGCACCTACAACGTGGCCCAATAACTGGCCGAGAATGCGCAACTCTTTTGCCGTATAGTTTCCCTGGAGGATGGCCTTCGGCCCATATGAAAGGATTCTCCAAATGGTTCTAAATCCTAATTTACCAAGCCCCATAGCGGTCAACCCAATGGTACCTCCTACAAGAGCAACCATACAGACGATCGCAAAGTGGTCCGAAAGTTTGGATATAATTTTAAATTCCTCTCTGACACTGATATCCTTAATGGCAGTTTTCATTCCACTGAATTTTACATCTGTAGCCTTAGAGGCTTTACTTACCGTTTGTGAATAAGCGTCCAATAGAATTCTCATGCGTTCTGTCCGGGCTTTTTCCCATTTTTCACGAGTTATGGGAGGCTGGTCTGCCAAATCGGAAAATATTTCGATAACTTCTTCAGCGCTATCATAATCAAGAAAATAGACATTGGAGAATAGAAGCACCGCCGAGGAACGCGCCTGGTGGCCAATATCTTCAAAACGTTTGATCAACAATTTACCCGCAGCAGGATTGATCACTCCTTTAAGTTCATCAACTTTATCCTGCACTTTATCCAAACTCCCGCGCAGGCGACTAAATAATTTGTACCAACGAAAGAGCATGGGCCCATCGATTATAAAATCTTTATATTTTTTAAGCAGCGACTCAAGGGCATCGCGGGCAAAACCGCGCAAGAAACCACGTACAAACTCGAGATATTTCATATTAGTTTGAGGAAAAAGCGATACCAGCATATCTACCATCAAAAACTGCAATTGGGTTTTAAACCGTTTCAATCCCTCTCGAACAAATTTCTTGTTCGTAAAATTCATGACCTGGTCTTTCACCAGCCAGACAAACCCACCCCAAAGCGAAACAGCACCGACAATAGGCAGAAGCAATGCCGTAGCAAGAAATGTAAAAACCATAATGACAGGAATCAGGTGCTTTGTTTTTTTGTATACCAGATCGGAGACCATTACTATCTTCAGGTCCAGCATGAATAAGTTATCCCGAATCCGTGTGGTGAGCCCATCCTTAATCCTGCGAATATAAGTAAAACCATGTTCAGAGCCTATATAGCGTCTGTTCCCGGTTCTTTCGAGCGGCAATCCTTGTAGGAAAAAATTTATTGTCGGTTTTCGCTTAGCCTTGCGAAGAGCCTTTTTCAGAACCTTCTTGAATTCTCCGGTAGATTCTTTTAATGCATTATCCAGAGGCTCAAAGATCAGTTTTTCTCTGTCCAGGCCTGCCAATTCGGTCTTGCTGACATGGACCTCGTAAACCCTGTCACCAAACCGCATATCAACCATTGCCACAAACCAGTCCCATTCGTTATCCGGCAAACCTTTCTCATTCGGCTGCACTTCCCATTGTTTGAGGACCCAGTTGCGCGGATTAACGACACGCTCATTGTGGCCAAGAGGAACCTTACCGACATAATTGATGATTTTAGGAGGGATATATATCTTGGGACCCGTATTGGATAAAAAGAAGATGGCTTCCATGGGCTTTCCCGTTGGGTTTTTGTGAGTTAAATAATCCCAAATATTTTCACCTGGCAGGACACCCCCAACCAGGATCACCTTTGCATTAATAACACCAGATTCATCAAACCGTAGCTCATATATAATTAGATATTTACCCGCCCTAAACATAACGTGAGGAACATTCACGGCCGGAAAAATTTCGAAAAAATTCTGTTTTATATATGGATCGCTGAGACGCTCCATTTCAAAGACGCGTTGTTGAGGTTTCTCAGGTGAAGGGTCTTTATATTTAGGGTAATAATTACCCTTGGAATCGTAAGTGGCATTCGTAACAACACTCTCATAAAACCCGGTAACGGATGTATCTGGCAAACCTGCGGGGGGTAGGATTTTTGAAAAATGTCGCTGAAAATTCCGTTGCCGAATTACTGTGGAAAGATCGCTGATAGCCTCTACGCCAGGTAGGAATTGAGCGTCTTCAAGCTCCTGTTGTTCATCCCACACCAAATCGCCGCGAAGATAGGTACTATGCAAGAAAATTTGTTCGATATTTTTGGGGTCATCATCACTGAAAGGCAGACTAGCATCAAAGTAATAAGGGGGATCTTTTTTAACAAGTTTTACAGGACGCTTATCTATCCTTAAATGATTTTTAAACATCGCCCCCAGGCGTATTGATCGTTCGCGGTCATCGACTATCGCAGGGACTGGGCTTTCAAGAGAACTATGCAGTCCAAATAATATCTGGCATTCATCGGGCAAGGGTTGGTCTCCTCCCAACCCCTGTACGGGCTGTCTATAAAAAAGCCCAACCATTTTCAGAAGTAGGGATTTGACATTACTCATATCACTTTTTTTTCTGACAAAGGACCAAAAAGACTGCGCCCTCTATTGTATTTTTTATCTTGAATTCTATGGCGCTTCAGGAATTTCTGGCAATTTATTGCCGTCGTGCAACATTACCAGTGAGGTTGGGACGGTTACCACCCAGGGAACGCCGATAGCTTTTGCACCAATGCCGTATTGCACACTTTCCTGAATGGAAATATTTTCATCGAGGGTGATTTTCTGTTGTTCCTCATTCACTGCAATGATCATATATATTTTGCCGCCGATATTGATCTCCCGGTTGATATCGTCTTCTAAAAAGTTTGTTCCATTTATAAGCACTGGCTCCCCGTCATCATTGAGCACCACATCACCATCATCATTCACTTCTTCAATCAGGTCTCCTGTTAGCACAGATTCTAGATCTTCATTTGCATGGAAAACCGTACCGTCTGACTTAAAGTAAACTGCACCCTGTTGTGCTTTCAATTCTTCAGCAATAGACAGGAAGATATCCCTTTCTTCCTCACCATCTTCGTTCTCCACAGCGATGCCGCCTTCACCGCTATCCCATGGAAATTCGCCGGTAGAAAGGAAGATATTGATTGGAATCTCAAACCCAGGGCGAACCGGGATATTGATTCGGCAAGAACCTGCCTGCAGGAAAGACTTGAAAAGGGGATCGGTGTCTTCCAGCCGGCTGTTAACAGGCCAATCCTTTTTCTTACCCCAGAAATAAGGGTAAAAAAGATATTGCATGTTTTCCCATTCGAAAGCCTGTTCGACAAACCGCACATATTGGCCTTCGCTCCATGCCTCATCGACATCCTGCTGAGGAAAACCCTCTGGGAGAACGCCTTCACGCATGGCATCGAACTCATCAAATGTTTGCCTGGTCATCTGCGTGATGACCTGACGTTTTAATTCGTTGAGAATAATACTCTTGTTTTCCAGAGGGTTCTTGCCTTGAATGTCGACACTGCCAAAAAGTTCTTCGCCGGAAATGGATTCTTCATACTCTTCTTTAAGAACTTCATATCGATTCATGATGGCGTTGAAGGTAGATATTTGCCAAGCCTCCATGTGTTCCTCCGTTCGCCGACATTGAACCTCCAGAGTTCCGGAGAAAAACTGTTTTGTTGTTAACGAAAATGCAACGGGAACCAAACCCGTTTCATTTGATAAAACAAAGGTCTCACTTCCTCCAATCCCTCCGCCTTGATGAAAAGCGTGTTTATTTGTTCCGATTGCAATTTCACCAAACAGTCCTCTTAAAATAAAACGGTGCAGCGGAAAAATCGCTAAAGATAAAGTTCCTATTTTTGCAACATACCCCGGAGGAACAACCAGTTCAGTGTTTTTCATGTTTACGGTGCGCCAGTTGGGAGTTAAAGAACCATCCCCTTCATCTTCAACTCCGGTGTCCACTGGGTCTATTGCAAAGGCAATGGATGTAACTATAAACGAAGACGGTGGTGGTAGCACATCCTGAATATTGTATTTCTCCACCCATTTCAAATAGGTTTCCTTCGTTAGCAACCCTGGAGAAAGCGGAATAAAAACTTCTTCAAACTCGTTAGTACCGAGAATAGGATACAAGCGCATGTACCCCGGCTTTTGGGGTTTGGGGATGCTGGTCCCCTCCTTTGGGTGATTTGTTGCCAGATAACGCAAAAAAGCTGCGGGTTCTGGAATGACAACCTCGAAAATTTCACGTGTTCCATAATCAAAGAGCTGGGCTTCATATTTTTTATTCACCCAGCGATAAATTCCATTTGTATGCTCGGCTACGGATTCTAAATTCCCGAATGAATGCTCGTTGATCACTTCCACTTCATCAATGGTCAACAGAGTCCGTTTTTCCTTAATTTTTTCCTGGATACGATGAACACTACGATCCACCACTTCTTTACTATAGCTGGTAGACAAGTTTTTGGATTTAGAGCTGGACTTTTCAGTTGCAATACCGGCGTTAGCGGTGAATTCCACCGTGGGGCCGTATTTTCCGGTGACAGTTAACCCAGCTTCTTTTTTAGTGCTTTCCTGCACTTCACTATCAATTTCTTTTTGCAGCTCAAAGCGTGTTGTTGTTTCAAGATCTCGTTTCGTTTCTTCTTCTTTTTCCAGCTCAAATGAAGTGAACTCCTCGGTTCGGTGCAGGGTGCGGTGGTTACGCGACCGTTTTTCACCTTTCATTACGTTTTCGATATGGGCTATCTCACCTTCCTCATAGGCGATCAGTTTTTGTTTGACCACAAGCAATTCGCCCACCCCCAAAGAGTGGAACCGACCTTTTTTATTAGAGGAAATATCATCTTCAACAGGAGAGTCTTCTGGAGTGTCTTCTGGAGTGTCTCCAGCAGTGTCTCCAGCAGTGTCTCCAGCAGTGGCCGAGAGTTCTCCTATATCTTTAATATATTCACTCGAGTCCATATAATTGAACGCAACTGTTGAAACTCCATTTGTTCCATTTGAGTCTGCAGAAGAATCATCCACAACAGCATATCCGCCCAGCAAGTTCGTTGTCGCACCAACCCCTGTTTTAGAATGCAGAACCCTGGCTATTTTGCGATTTTTTTCTTCAAGCCGCGTTATGGCATAACTGGCTTCAATTTTATCGGAGTTACTGCCAATAGCTGATAGCCTGTCTTTTGTTTCTTTACTTATATTTTTGGTTATTTCATCGGCCAGTAAAGAGGTTCTTCCAGAAGAGCGTTTTGGCGTTGTGCTGGCAGGTATCTCGACTTTCTCTGAAACCGGTAAAATTCCCAGCCAGCGACCCAGTCTTTGAAGGACACCGCTATACACTGCAGGAATTTCCTGGGCTGGGGTAACAACTTCGCCTTCCTCCTCTTGCTGAAAGCGACGCATCTCCCAGTCTTTGTCGTAAGCATCGTTCAGTTCTTTGATAGCTAAGTGATTGCCCTCATATTCTTTAACTGCTTTTCTTACTCTTTCTGTATTTTCTCTGGCTTTTTTACCGTCAGGTTTTGTTTGCTCTTTTGAAGGTGCTTTTCGGAAAATGGATTTTGAAACCGTAATCGTTTTTGTCAGGGTATCTTTTATATCTCTGTCGCGAGAAATAGCTTTGGTTTTAACCAGAGAAATCACATGCAGGACACGGATAGCCCGCTCTATACCTCTCAACTCCGCATCTCGATTTTCTCTGAGAACCAGAGCTGCATGGAAGCTGTCGCCTATTCTTTTTTTCCATTCAGTAAGACTTTCATCGGTTATTTCCAGTCGGGTAATTTCTTCATTAATAAATAAGACCGCACCAACAACCGATTTTCCATTAATTTTTTTGTCTAACTCAGATAACCTGGGGTCAAGGTCATTCAAGCTGGTTGTGTAGGTTGTTGAGCCGGCGAGTTTGCGGTTCACATAATCTGCCGCAATCTGCTCATGGGAAGAAGAGATAAAAATTGACGTAACTACAATAAAATCAATATGTATTTTTCTGATTTTTTCGGGGTTATTTTACGGGGAAAGTGTAATTCTAATTATCTATTATAAAGAACAATTTTATTCCTATTTGGAAAATTTTATATCTGATATTTTTGAGATTTGGTTTTTTCTGCACCACTCGCGAATCCCATCCACTATTTTCACAGTTACTGCGGGATCAATAAAGTTTGCGGTACCAACCTGCACAGCTTTGGCACCGGCCATTAAAAATTCAATGGCATCATCGCTATTGGAAATTCCACCTATCCCAATAACAGGTATTTTCACAGCTCGCGCAGTTTCGTAAACCAGATTCAGAGCAATAGGTTTAATGGCGGGGCCAGAGAGCCCCCCCGTTCGGTTTGCCAGATAAGGCTTTCCGCTTTCGAGATCAACCTTCATACCCACAAAAGTATTGCAAACAGACAAAGCGTCTGCCCCGGCATCCTCTGCAGCTTTAGCCAGCAGAGTTATATCCGTCACATTGGGAGAAAGCTTTACTATCAAAAATTTATCGGTGACCTTGCGAACAGCATCTACCACTTGGTTCAACACAACAGGGTCTGAACTGAACTGCAGACCGCCCTCTTCTACATTGGGACAGGAAACATTCATTTCCAGAGCATCTATACTATCTTCTTTAGTTAAGGCTGAAGACATGTCCACATACTGCTGAACGGTATCACCAAAAAAATTTACAATGACCCGCGTATTAAATTTTTGAAGCTGAGGGAGCTTGTCCGATAAAAAGGCTTCCAGTCCAATATTTTCCAGCCCAATGGAATTTAGCATCCCAGAAGATGTTTCTATAACTCTGGGGACGGGGTTCCCAACTTTAGGTTTAAGGGAAAGTCCTTTGGTCGAGAATCCACCCAGGTCGTTCAGGTCCAAAAAGTCGGTATATTCCAACCCATACCCAAAAGTACCAGAAGCAGCAATTACCGGATTATTGAGAACCAGTTTTCCAAGGTCTACTGTCAGGTCAATCTCTGCCATATCTTATTGACATTTAAGGAGTTATTAGATATATTTTCTAATGATACGGATAGGGTTACTGCAAGTTGCATCAGAATCATATCCTAACAGCACTCTATTTTAAACAACGAATTTCAAACCTAAATAATCAGGGGCAAGCCCGATATGATGGAAACACAAGAATCCTTACCTCTTCCTGAAATCGAACAACAAGATACCAAAAAATATAAAAAACATATCAACGATCTTATCGAAGATGCGGAGATAGAAGCGGAAATGGAAGCGGAAAAGAAAATACGCTCAAAAAACTCCCGCGTTTTTTCAATTTCAATGTTCGGATTTGGGTTGTTGGCTCTTGTTTATCTACAAATAAACAGCCAGAGAGCAACCGAAGGTGAGGTATCGGAACCCATCGCTAACCCCATAGAGTCGGCAGAGGAAAAGCTGGCGAAGCAAGTGCCTATCGTAGAGGACGGGGCATCGAAAATTCCATTCCCCAGTATAAAAGATCCTAGAAAAATGATTGAGCCTGCGAAAATTACTCCCAGGGAAAAGTTGCCTCCTATCAAAAAAATTAAAAAAGCAGTTAAATCTCAACGCAAAATAAAAGCAACCAGCACCCCGCCCAAGGCAAAAGCAAAAAGTAAAATAGCTGCTCCCACAAACACCCGCTTTTTTGTTCAGACGGGGGCCTTCTCTTTAAAGAAAAATGCCGAAGCTTCAATGAAAAAACTCAAGGCAAAAGGATTCTCTCCGTTGATTCATATTGTAAACAAGGGAGAAGCTAAAACCTATCTTGTGCAACTGGGTGTTTTTCCAAATAAAGAGAAAGCAAAACTGGCTCAGGAAAAACTGGCCCGAGCAGGTTATCTCAAAACAATTATCAAATAATCAGTAGCATTCTTTTCCCCTATATCTGGGTGCTTCTGATGTTATGATACCGCCCTGTTTTCATTTTCAAGAGACTCATAAACTTTGCTGGATTTAGTAAAAATCGCCGCAGGCCTGGCTCTACTCTTTTACGGAGGAGACTTTCTGGTAACGGGTAGCGCACGCCTTGCCCGTTTTTTAAAGATAAGCGCGTTTGTTATTGGGGCTACAGTTATAGCCTTTGGAACCTCAGCACCCGAGCTGGCAGTGGCTATTCTTGCAGCTTTAGATGCAGCACCCGAGCTGGCCATGGGCAATGTAATAGGAAGTAACATAGCCAATATTGGATTGGTTCTCGGACTGACCGCTCTCATAGCTCCCATCGCTATCGCACCTGATAGATTTAAGCGGGAATACCCCCCTTTTTTCCTAGCTGCAATTTTAATATTGGTTCTGGCATGGGATTTTAAAATCCATCGCCTTGAAGGAACCATAATGGTAGCCCTCCTGGCTTTATATATATGGAGATCATTCAGCCATAAGGAAGACCTCACTTCCGACCCTGAAGAAGAAGTAAGACTGTTCGCCAACAAAGGGCCTCTCTTTCAGATCGTGTTAATTGTTATAGGCCTGATCGGCTTAGTGGGTGGAGCAAAGCTGCTTGTTGAAGGCGGTGTGTCAATTGCAAGAAGTGTAGGCATTAGTGAATGGTTCATTGGCGTAAGCATTGTCGCTATTGGAACAAGCCTTCCTGAAATTGTTTCTTCGATTATGGCTGCCAGGCGAGGTCATGGCGAAATGGCCATAGGAAATATTTTTGGAAGTAATATTTTTAATATCCTGATGGTGCTGGGTATTACTTCAATAATACATCCCTTGAATATAAGCGAACCTATTCATCCTGATTTGATGATCGCAACGGGAATCACCGTTCTTCTTTTAGTCCTAATCTTATTTGGAAAACATTTATTGGGTAAGAAAAGCGGAATAACTTTGCTATCCACTTATTTTCTGTACATCGGCCTAAAAGGTTTAGGCGCTATATAATCAAGCGGCGGGTTTTTTGGGTTTAACGTTCTTAAACTTCCACAACTGTTGTTTGTAATATGCATCGTTCGGAACAAGGTCCAACGCTTCTTTTATTTTCGCGATCGCATCTTCACTCTTGCCCTGTACATAATAAATTTCCGATAGAGTATCAATGAACTCAGGGCGTTTCGGGAAAGCTTTCAGGGTTTGTGTAGAAAGGTCCAGGGCTTTCTCTAATTTGGTTTGCTTTTTAGCATAGAGCCAGGCAAGGCGATTCATGGCATCGTAGACTCCCGGTTTCAGCTCCAGCGTCTTTTCACAATAGCCCGTGGCTGCAGTAAAATAGCCCTTCTTGGTATAAACATTACAAACTGCAAAAAGCAGATCTGTATTTTTAGGATCTTTGTTGGATACTTCCAAGAGCATTCCCAATGCCTTATCCAGTTCCTTCTTTTCCACCAGAGCGGAGGCCAGTCCCATAATATATTCAGTATTTTTAGGCGAAAGCTCTAACGATTTATTGAATTGATTCAGAGATAAATCCACTTTCCCTTTAGCGAGTAAAACTTTACCCAACTCATAGAAAGAGGGAGCGTGTTTTGCGTCTAAAGAAACCGCGTTGGAAAGCAAAGACTGAGCCCTATCCCATTTTTTCTCCATAGAGACCAATCGACCCAACTGGTAATGGCTTTCCGCATCTTTTGGGTTGAGTTTGATGGCTTTTTCAAAAGCCTTATGAGCCTTTCCAGGTTGCTTTTTATCCAAATAAATCTGACCGAGTCTGGATTGGACCGTCGAATCTTTGGGATCAATAGCTTCAGCCGCCTTGTAATTTTCAAACGACTCAGACAGCATACCTTTAATGAAATACCAGTCTGCCAGCCGGATTTGCGCAGAAAAATTTTCAGGAAACAGATCCGCAGCACCCTTAAAAGCTTTAACAGCTTCCGCTTCTTTATCCGATCCCAACAATAACTTACCCAGAGTCAGGTGCAGCCGAGGCTCATCGTTTTTTAATTCAATTGCCCTTCTAATTTCCTGAATAGCCTGCTCATAATTTTTTTCTTCTGCATAAAGTTCGCCCAGAGCTTCATGAGGCCTGAAAGACTTATCATCCAACTGCGCACTCATTTCGATGGACTCACGAAACTTATCGACCTTGCCCTGCTCCTTATAGAGCATTGCTAAATGGTAATGGACGTTACCGTTCTCAGGGTCAATTTCAATGGCCTGTTTGTAAGAGTCAGCAGCTTCGTTCAACTGGCCCTTGGCAGAATAAATTTTAGCCTTCCTGATGCGGAACTCGCTGTTTGCCTGACTCAACTCAATAGCACGTTCATATTGAAGCAGCGCTTCATTATATTGTTGAGTTCCGAAATATATTTCTCCAAGGCCTGCATAGACCTTAGGATTAGAACGCGAAATATCCAACGCGGATTTAAAAACCGTTTCAGCATCAGAATATTTATTCTCAGAAACCAGTTGGTAACCCTTTTCTACCAGGGTTCCCAAATCATCTTTAGACCCCTGAGGTGAAAACCACATCACACCGGCAACCAATATAACGCCAGCGGCAATCGCCATATTCTTTTTGGATAGTCCGGATTTTGCGGCAGTGGGTTTTGAAGGTTTTGCGGATTTTGAAACATTGCCAGATGCTGGCAAAGGCCGTTCCAGAGTCTCCATCTCTTCTTTGATGGTTTTTGGGGGCGCATCAATCATCTTACAACGTCCCTCAAAATTCGATCCTTCATCGATGATCAAATGATAAGTAGAGATATCTCCCGTCAGGCGACTGTCATTCATCAAGGCTACCTTGTTTTCAGCAAACAAGTTGCCCTGAATAGCCCCCTTATTAGTTACATTATGAGTTTTTATGTTGCCTAATACTTTTCCAGACTTGCCCACAATAAAATGG
>JABJCF010000484.1 GCA_018665625.1 Nitrospina sp.
GTTTGACAAGCCTCTCCTTAAGTTTTAAACTCAGAAGTTCGATACAAGCTTTTAATTAATGAATGAAAAGGAGGTAGGTTGTGAAAATTATCAAAAAACCCATCGACACGGTAGTAAAACAATTGCAAAGCAAGCGTTACCACGTGAAGACACAAGACAATAAGAAGGCTTACAGCCGGGGGAGAGCCAAAAAGGAGTTCAGATCTGTTTTGAAAGATTCTGTTGGAAAAGAAGTGAAGCATCTTCAAAGCTTGGCAGCCTGAGCTTCTCCCCCCCCCGTTTTATCCTCCAAATACTCCCCTGAACTTTTAAGAATCCCTTTCCAAACCGATCAAAGCCAGAGTGTGCATTAAGTTTGTTAGATGTGATTCAGAATTGTCAAATGCTGTATGGTTCGCTTCAGTCTTTAGGCTAACTTTATTGCCTCTTTTTATAAGGTGAAAAATAAGTGATGCTGTTTTGCTGATTCTTTCTTCAAGGATATTTTTCTTTACAATATTTTGTGTTCCGGGTTCTAAAACGTTTAAAAAAACCGTGTAACTTTGATCTTGCGGCCTGTGAAATTCTTTTGTCCGAAGCTCTCCAGTTTTTGCGGAAGATTTCCAATGAATAGAATTTAAAGAATCGCCGGGGCGAAATTCCCGAATGGCGTAAATCTCCTCCCCTCTTGAATGTAAAGCTTCCTCTCCTTCTTTGTCAGTTTCATTTTTAGGTGGTAGCTGTACCTGATGAAGCGCAGGGAAAATAACCATATCAATATCTATAGGGATGATCTTGGTTTTGTAATAAAAGCCAAAAGGAAAGCTGGTTGTCAAATGACAGGTATTAATTTTTAATCGCCCCCTTTTCTTTCCAGTAAAAAGAACAGCTTTTTGTTCAGTAGATTTTGGAGGTATAAAAAAGAAATAAGGAGATTGTTCAAGCGAACAGCCAGAATCATTTGGGAATAAAATCCGCAGGGAAAAGGAGGGCGCCCACTTTTTATTATTTCTTATTTCTAATAATAGTGTTCCAGGTTCGTTGCAATATAAATTGGGAGGGGCTTTGCAGCTTGCAGATAGTTTTTTAAAGCTTAATTCGGAAAGCACTCCAGAAACCGCGATGAAGCTACAGCACATCGCAAGAATCAGATAAAGAAGGTTGTTGCCGGTGTTGATTGCGCCAAGCCCGACGCCGAATAAAATAACGATGAAGCCTAATCCTTCACGGGTCAGCTCTAAGGTTCGGTTTTGTAGGGAAAGCGAGAATATGGAATTTTTGTTTGTTTTGGCGAAGGCCATGGCTCCCTCAAACCGGTACTTCTAATTGCTCAAGAATATTATCGATGATGGTAGCCGTATCCGCAAAAATCCTTCTTTGTGAATTGCTGTTAGATTGGGGTATGACTCGGTGACACAAAACAGGGATGGCGAGATTTTTTACATCATCGGGCGTGCAATAGTTTCTGCCATGAACCAGTGCGCGAGCACGAATGGCTTGTTGGAATATTAACCCCCCTCGCGGACTCACTCCAATTGCCAGATGAGAATCGTCACGGGTTGCAGTGATAATATTTAAAATATAATCCGTTAAGATAGGTTCAATGGTGACACTATCAACCTCATCTTGAAGCTCCAAAACATCTTCTTTTCCTAAAACAGCATTTATATTGGCAGGGTCAGGGCGGGCTGTGCTTAAAAGCCGCCGTTCGTCTTCAATAGAGGGGTAGCCCATAGAAACGTAAAGCATGAAGCGATCCAACTGGGATTCGGGAAGAGGGCAGGCGCCCTGGCTTTCGACTTGATTTTGTGTAGCAATAACCATGAAAGGTTGTTCCAGATTATAAGTCACATTGTCTGCTGAAACTTGCCTCTCATTCATGGCTTCGAGTAATGCGCTTTGGGTGCGTGGTGTAGAACGATTAATTTCATCGGCCAAAACAATATTGGTGAACAACGGGCCTTTCTGAAAATGAAATTTTTTCTCTACTTGGTCATAAATGGAAACACCGGTTATATCGGTGGGTAAAAGATCACTTGTAAACTGGATACGCTTGAAGTCGAGATGAAGTGAACTGGCAAGGGAATGTGCCAGCGAGCTTTTTCCAACACCTGGAACATCTTCAATGAGCAAGTGACCTCTTGCCAAAATAGAGATAATGGCATATTCGATGATGTCGTCTTTGCCGAAAATAACTTTCGCCATGTTTTCTTTAAGGCGAGTGATTTTCTCCTGTGTAGAACTCATCGACCCAGGGCTTTTAAGACTTTTTTCATGTCGTCATGAACAGCTTTGCGGTTTTCGATAGTGTATGCACGCAGGAGATATGCAGGGTGCAAGGTGAGCATCAGTTTGAATCCTTCATAATCATGCCAGGTTCCACGCTCTTTGGTGATCGGCACGCTTCTTCCCAACAAGGTTGACGCGGCGGGTTTTCCTAAGGCAACCACCACTTTAGGCTGTATCGCTTTTAGTTGTTGAATGAGAAATGGGTTGCAGGCTTCGATTTCTTCTTTTTCTGGGTCTCGGTTGCCCGGTGGACGGCATTTGACAATATTGCAGATATAGGTGTCTTTCTCACGGTCCAGATTCATTCCCTTCTCAATTATTTCCGTAAGCTTTTTCCCGGCTCGGCCAACAAAGGGGAACCCTTGTTCGTCCTCATCAGCGCCCGGTCCTTCACCTACAAAAACCA
>JABJCF010000485.1 GCA_018665625.1 Nitrospina sp.
TAATGTTTTTGAAAATGAAACAGAAGAAACTGAGGCAGCACTTTCTGTCTAAAATTAATTGCCAGCAGTCTAATTTTACAATGCCATGAATGCCAATAAAAAAAACGGTTTCCTCTCTTTAATAGCAGCATTTTTTCGAAATATATTTCGAAAAAAAAATCCTATAAAGTCGAAACAGAATTCCAACCAAGCAGACGATATCTATCCTTTGTTTTAATTCGCGTCAGATCAGCCTCTATCTTGAGCCACAATGGCAAGTGAGTAAAATTCAAAGAAAAAGAGGGCCCTAAAATTTCTAAACTTCAAAGCAAATTAATAT
This sequence comes from Nitrospina sp., assembly GCA_018665625.1. Next base: position 320 of record JABJCF010000485.1, read on the forward strand.
CTTATATCCAGGGAAAATTTTTATTTTGCTATTCTCCGAGTTGTAAATGATACGTACTGCTGTTGTTTCTCTATTCGCGACATGCACCATGAAATGTGGTTACTGCGATCTTGCCGAAACCGGTCAGGTTCTTGATGGAAGACAACTCAAACCCTATCAGGATGAAAAATTCATTTACCGTGCTACAGATTTTTTCAACAAACGAACCACTGATGATGAGAAGTGGCTGCTGATTTTTACTGGAGGAGAACCTCTTCTAGCTCCCAATATCGAATTGCTATGTCAAAACCTATTTGATTCGGGCAATCGTGTTGCTTTTTATACCGGTCTTCATGTTGGTGGTAATAGTCCGGGTATGAAGTTGTTGCTCAGTACATCCGCTCCTCAGGTAGATTATGTGATGGCGGCATTTCATCCCGAAGCAGAACAATGGGAAGAACTATTTTTTGAGCGTATCCTCGCCCTAAAGGATAGAGGGCATAAGGTGTTCTTCCGTTTTGTGGGCCACCCCAAGCGTTTGCATCGTATGGATGAATTGGCTGAGAAGTGTAGAAAATTGGATGTTTGCTTTTTCCCAGCAGCCTTGTTAACGGATAACTACCCGCGTTCCTATACCGAAGAAGAACGAAACCTTCTTAAGAAACATTCCAATTCTTTAACGCAGTTTATCCATCTGGAAGGTGGTATTGATACTACAAAGTCGACTTGTCATGCCAGCAGCAAAGTTATTGGAGTCGATTTGCTCTCTGGAAATATTACTCCCTGTATTACCGTTGACGGTCCCGTTATTGGAAATGTTCATAAAGATGAATTGCGTTTAGAATCAGGACCGATTGGTTGCCCCAATGCAGGAGTCAATTGTGTGTGTGAGATTCATTATGAACAGGATATTGTAATTGGCGCCGAAGATTCAGAAAGCTTTTCTCGAAGGAAAGAGGGGTTTGTGGAACCATTGAATGAGCAAGATCCTTTAGGGAAGATGAAAGCTGATGGAATTCAGTTTTACTCAAACCCGAAGTCGGGGATGGCAAAGAAAATAACAGACGAACAACAATTGGTTTTTCCTTATGAGCATGTCAAATCAAATTACATGCAAAATATTCTGGGTGTTACGGATTTAACTCCCAGCGAAAAGGTTTCTACGCCAAATATTAATTTGACTGAATAATTTATTTCACGATCCAAGCCCTGGTTTTTCTCAAAAATTTTAGTTGATCGCTAACGAATGAATTTTCCTGACAATATCCCTTCCCAAAGTGTATTAGGTATCAACTACAGTGGTATGCATGATAGCTCGATCGCTATTGTAGCTCCCGATGGAACACCAGTATTTGCTGTGTCTCTGGAAAGAGTCACCCGAATAAAACAGGACGGTCGACCCCCCTATGCTTTGCTCGAAAAGATTCCCTGGGATCGTATTGCAAAAATTGCGGTGAGCACGAATGAATCTTTGGATTTGTCCAGGGATGTTGAAAGTATCGTAAACACCAACTCACTAACAAGTCCTCGGCCTCACGGCTGGAAACATGCGGACCCTTTTTATGAATTTTTGAATGGACTGCCTTGTGAAAAGGTTTTCGTCAGTCATCAATTAAGTCATGCGAGTTCCGCTTTTTGGGGGAGTGAATTTGAAGAAGCTCTCTGTCTAACTTGTGACGGAGGAATGTATAACGATCTCTGGTTTGGTGGAGTTTATCGTTGCGATAGAACAGAAGGAATTGTTCCTCTAGACCATTTCAGTGTTATGAAATTATCGATGGTCACTTCACTTTATACCTTTGTCACAGCTCTATTAGGTTTTACTCCAAACAAGCATGAGGGGAAAATCACCGGTCTTGCCGCTTACGGAAAATCGAGTGAGCGCTGCCAGAAAATATTAGAAAGATGGTTCACAGAAGATTACTATAAGCTTGAATCTACTTTGCGCTGGATTTTTTCCTACAGCGAAACGACTTCCCCTCAATTCCTTCCCGATTCTATCGCACTGCAGCCGTTTAGAGATGAAACAAATGATATTTCTCGAGAAGAGCTTGCAGCAAGCGTTCAAAATTTTGCAGAACAATATGTCCTGGAAATTCTTGAGGGTATTAAAAAACAGGGCTGGGTTAGTGACAATATTTGTCTTGCAGGGGGGTTGTTTGCGAATGTAAAAATCAACCAACGTGTTGTTGAAACAGGATTCGAAAAACTCTTTGTTGCTCCGCCTATGACGGACGATGGTACAGCGCTTGGCGCGGCATGGCATGTTCTCTCGGGTGACCCGAACTTTAACCCTAAGCCATTACATTCAATGTATCTGGGGCCTTCTTATTCCAAAGAAGAAATTGGTAGTCAGGTTGCTGAAAAAAAAATCCAAGTTCGAAAGCCGGTGGATCCGGCGAAGGAAATTGCTTCTATATTGGCAAAAGGAGGTGTGGTTGCCTTGTACCAAGGGGCTGCTGAGTTTGGGCCTCGTGCTTTGGGAAATCGTTCTATCCTTGCTTCAGCTACTGACCCGGAAATCAATCAGACTCTTAATGAACGTCTCAATAGAACTGAATTCATGCCCTTCGCTCCGATAAGTCGAATGGAAGATGCCGAGCAACTTTATAAAAATATCTGTCGAGTTCAGCATTCGGCGGAATTTATGACAGTTACTGTGGATTGTTCAGAAAAAATGAAAGAAGCCTGTCCAGCAACCGTACACATTGATGGCACGGCTCGACCACAGCTTGTTTCCCGTGATTGTAACCCACTGGTGCATGACATTTTGACTCAATATCAGGAGGATACCGGGATACCAGCTCTTGTGAATACTTCCTTCAATGTTCATGAACAGCCCATTGTTTCTTCGCCAGAAGATGCCTTGAGAGGCTTCTTCTTGTCTGGATTGGATTATCTATATTTAGATGAGGTGGGGTTGATTTCCTTTAAGGGAAATGAAGCAATAGCAATTGAAATTTTACAGGAAGCAATAAAAACTCCCAGCCAAAGACAAACAGGTTATTCAGAGGCAAAGGAATTGCTTCTTAAAGAACGGTCTGAGCTCATCAAGGAAACGGAGCAAAAAGAAGTTGAACTTTCTAAGCTAGAGGAAAAAGAAGAGGCACTTTTAAAAATGACTCGGGAGGCCGAGGAAAAAGAAACTGAACTTCTCAAGCTGGAAGAAAAAGAACTTTTCATTCTTAAGCAAGGAAAGCTGCTGGAAAAATATGATTCACGGTTTCGTTATTGGAGATATGTAATTGTTCCGACAGAAAGGTTGTTACAAAAATTATTTTTTCCTTTTGTTAAGTTGCGAGCTATATTTCTTCCTCGGATAGGCATATTGCATCAATATGCTCCAAGAGATTTATGTTTTCCTGATAGCTATCACCAGCCAATTCGTATTGATCCTGTTCCAAAAATTTCAATAGTCACTCCCTCATTTAAGCAAGCAGAATTCATTGAACGTACTCTTAACAGTGTGTTTGATCAAGAATACGAAAACCTGGAGTATTACGTACAAGATGGTGGGTCTAAAGATGGAACTAAGGAAATTCTTGAAAAATACTCGGATCGATTGACCGGATGGGAGTCCAAACCCGATACGGGACAAACGAATGCCATCAATCTTGGATTTGCAAAAACCAATGGCGAGATAATGGCGTGGCTCAATTCTGACGATATTATTCTTCCTGGCACTTTGGCGTATGTCGCCGATTATTTCAACCGCCATCCTGAAGTCGATGTTGTTTATGGTAACCGTTTGCAGATCGATATAAATGATCAACACATTGGTCGATGGATTATGCCTGCGCATGACGATGAGGTGCTTTCCTGGGCAGACTTCATTCCTCAAGAGACATTGTACTGGCGACGGAGCATTTGGGAAAAAGCGGGTGGGCAAGTCGATGAATCCTTCCGCTTTGCAATGGATTGGGATTTTCTGGTTCGCCTTCGCGAAGCAGGTGCGCGTTTTGCAAGACTTCCCCGTTTCATGGGGGGGTTCCGTATTCACCCGGACCAAAAAACATCTGCCGAAATGTCTGATGTGGGATTTCGGGAAATGAATCGAATTAGGGAGCGTCTTTTAGGTCGGACCCCCTCAGAGAAAGAAATTTTTAAAGCTGTGAAGCCTTATTTGCTAAAACATGTCATCACCGATTTGAAATGGAGAGTTCGTAATATGATGGGCAATCCATCTTAAAGAATGGTCTTGAACTCAGATTACTTCAGGTAACTAGGTAATTCGCCGCAAAGTAACTAATGCCAACTAAAAATTGCAAACATTTAAATAGATCATTACATGAAAAATAAATTATTGGATAAGATTAAATCAAAGGAAGCGGTGATTGGTATTGTTGGTTTGGGGTATGTCGGGCTACCTTTGATGCTTCGTTTCTGTGAAAGTGGATACAAGGTGCTTGGTTTCGATATCGATGAAAACAAGGTCGAACAATTAAACGCTGGCCGCAGTTATATCGAACACATCTCTTCAAATGATATTGCTTCTGCCAGAAAAACACTCTTTGAAGCAACAACAGACTTTAGCCGCGGAGGGGAAGCCGATGCGCTTATTCTTTGTGTGCCCACTCCCTTGAATAAATACAGGGAGCCGGACATTTCTTTCATCACTAAGACGGTTGAGTCTTTGAAGCCTTATTTCCGGGGCGGACAAGTTGTTTCGTTGGAGTCCACCACCTATCCGGGAACCACTGATGAAGAGCTAATGCCTCGAATGGAATGTGGAGGATTAAAGGTGGGTAAAGATTTATTTCTTTTGTATTCGCCTGAGCGCGAAGACCCGGGAAACCCTGATTTCACGACCCAAACCATACCCAAAGTTTATGGCGGGGTAACCGAAAATTGTTTGGAAATAGGTGCTGCTCTTTATGGCGCAGTCATAGACGAAGTAGTTCCTGTAAGTTCTACACGTGCCGCTGAGTTGACCAAGTTGCTGGAGAATATTTATCGAGCGGTTAATATAGGCTTGGTGAATGAAATGAAAATCATTGCCGACAAAATGGGAATTGATATTCATGAAGTGATTCGGGCTGCGGCGACAAAACCCTTTGGTTTTGTTCCCTATTATCCTGGTCCTGGTTTAGGTGGCCACTGTATTCCTATTGACCCTTTTTATCTCACTTGGAAAGCGCGAGAGTTTGGTTTGCATACCCGGTTTATAGAGCTTGCTGGTGAAATCAATACGTCAGTTTCAAACTTCGTCATCACCAAAACCACTCAAGCGCTCAACGCAAATAAAAGAGCCATCAATGGTAGCCGCATTCTGGTGTTGGGGATTTCTTACAAAAAAAATGTCGATGACATGCGCGAATCCCCCTCTGTGTTGTTGATGGAAAAATTACGTGAGTTGGGTGCAGAGATCTCATACAGCGATCCACATATTGCTGTTTTCCCCAAAATGCGTGAACATCAATTCAATTTGTCCAGTGTTTCGCTTAACCCAAAAACAATAGCGGAATACGACTGTGTGTTGCTGGCTACAGACCATGACAAGTTTGATTACGACATGATCAAGGAAAATGCGCAGATCATCATTGATTCGCGCGGCAAATATCTTGAGGCGGCAAAGAATATCATTAAGGCTTGATTTTGGGCCGACCCATGAAAATATTTAACTATAAATATTTATGAAAATTGTAACGGTAGTAGGAGCAAGACCCCAATTTATTAAAGCCGCGACTCTCTCCCGTGCCATTGCAAACCATAACTCAAAATCTGGCAGTTTATCTATTGAAGAAAAAATCATTCATACGGGGCAACATTACGATCCTAATATGAGCGACAACTTCTTTGAGGAATTGGACATTCCGCGTCCGCATTTTCATCTCAATATTGGTTCTGGGTCACAGGGATCTCAGACGGGTAAGATGCTAGAAAAAATTGAGGAAGTTTTATTACAAGAACAGCCCGATTGCTTGTTGGTTTATGGGGATACCAATTCAACCCTTGCGGGGGTTTTAGTTGCGGCAAAACTTCATATCCCTATTGCCCACGTCGAGGCGGGTCTTAGAAGTTTTAATAGAAAAATGCCGGAAGAGGTTAACCGTGTTCTTTGTGATCATGTTTCCACCTGGCTTTTTTGTCCCACTCAGGTTTCAGTAAAGAATCTCAAGGATGAAGGTATAACTTATGGTGTGGAGTGCGTGGGCGATATTATGTATGACGGCATGCTCTATTATCAAGGAAAAGCCAGCTCTACTATCCTCGCCTCTCTTGGCATTGAATCACAAAAATACATTTTAGCCACTGTACACAGGGCAGAAAACACCGATGACCCTGACCGGTTGAATGCAATTGTCCAAGCTTTGAGTAATGCAGCCGATTCTGTGGGTACGGTGGTGCTTGCTTTACACCCGCGAACTCGCAAAGTACTTTCTCAACAAGGTATAAAATTATCCAAATCCATTAAAGTCATTGATCCTGCACCTTATCTAGAAACAATAAAACTTCTACAAAATGCCAAAGCAATCATGACGGATAGTGGTGGTATGCAAAAAGAAGCATTTTTTCTTCAGACTCCTTGTTTAACACTTAGAGATGAAACTGAGTGGGTGGAAACAATTGAGTGCGGAGCCAACAAGTTGGTTGGAGCAGATGTGAAAAAAACGGCTCAAGCATTTCAACAATTGGAATCGGGTGACTGGGAACCCGACTTTTCAGCCTCTCCTTACGGTTCTGGAAATACTGCCGAAATTATTGTAGATTGCCTGGCTAAAAACCTTCCCTGCTAATCCCCACCTTCCTCAACTCCTTTTAGTTAAAGGTTTTCATTGGTCTTTCGAGGAAGACCCTCCGGTGAATATTAAATCTTCCGAGTTATCTCAAGCTGTTAAAGAAAAAAACCGATTAGTTATTAGTAAGTTAGCGTCAATAACTGAAATGAAGGGCGATGATCCATTGATTGCCCTGTTTCGGCTCTATCTGCTGCGAGTCATCATTAATGGCGGGTAATAACATTGGGTAAATGACGTATAAAGTGATATAATTCAGTGGGTTATGGCGGTCTGCCTGTCCTGCTGTATATTTGTTAATTTAAGGAGTTTTACATGATTAGCGGTGCTCGTATCGTAGTGACAGGCGGGGCGGGATTTATTTCCAGCCATATTATTGAACGTCTCGTAGAGAAAAATCAGATTGTAATTTATGACAACTTGAAAAGAAACGCTCTGCGTTATTCGCCCATAAAAGAACACTCTAATTTAACCCTGATTCAGGGAGATGTGCTTGATGCTGCAAAGTTGGATGAATGCATGAAGGGAGCGGATATATGTATACATGCAGCTGCCATTGCAGGAATTTATAGTGTGGGCAATCAGGTTACTCGCACGATGAAAGTCAACTTGATTGGAATTTATAATGCGCTTGAATCTGTTTGTAAAAATAAAGTAGGTCGCTTTATGGATTTTTCCACTAGCGAAATCTATGGTCCCTTCTCTTATCGTAGTAAAGAGGATGATGTTGCAAAAATTGGACCCGCAAGTGAGAAACGCTGGATTTACGCTCTAAGTAAATTGGCCGGCGAACATTTCACCCATGCATATGCGGATGATTTTGGATTTGATGTTGTCACCGTCCGTCCTTTTAATGTGTATGGTCCGCGTCAGGTTGGCGAGGGAGCCATTCAACAAATGGTAAGCCGTGCTCTTAAAAATGAAGACATTACGGTATATAACGATGGCTCTCAAATCAGGTCATGGTGTTTTGTAGATGATTTTGTCGATGCATTTATCACAACCATGGAATCCACAGAAGCCGTGGGAGAAATTTTCAATATTGGAAATCCTCAAGCTACAACAACTGTTCTTGGGTTGGCCGAGACCATAATTCGTCTGACAAATTCCAAATCCAAAATCGTACACAAGCCACATCCGGGACCAGAGGTAGAGATCAGGATTCCAGATATTTCAAAATCCAAGACCTTACTAAAATATGAACCTCGCGTAATGCTGGAAGAGGGCTTGTTAAAAGCTAGCGCATGGTATCGGGAATTTAATTAAAAGAGAATTGTGTATGAAGGTGCTGGTAACCGGGGCGTCCGGGTTCATCGGAAAAAACATTTTATTAGCTTTCCCTGCTGATTGGAATATTACGGCCACATATTATCGGGATGAATCTTTCCCTGATTTTCTAGTTAAACAAAATCTGACACACGTAAAATCTTTGCAGATAGACCTAACGGATGGTGCGGCTATGTCAGCACTGGGTAACAACAGCTATGACGCTTGCGTTTACCTGGCTGCAAATGGAGACCCCGCTTATTCTGATCACGCCCCGATGGAAGATTTGCAATCGAACGCCGTAGCCTTGTTGAATGTAGTGACTGCATGGAGGTTTGGCCATTTTATTTTTTTCTCTTCGGGGGCTGTTTATGACGGCCTGCAGGGTCCAGTTAACCCTGAAAGTCAATTGAACCCAGTTTTGCCTTATGCAATTTCCAAATGGGCTTCGGAACGCTACATTATGTATGCGTTGGAGAAAAAACATATTCAGTATGCATCTATTTTAAGGTTTTTTGGCGCTTACGGCTCTTATGAACCTGCAAGGAAAATTTACAACCGCTTAATCAGGCAATTTGCTTTCGAAAAGAACGCGCACTTTCTAATCCGTGGCGATGGCAGTAACTTAATAGATGCCATGTATATCGAAGATACGGTGCGGGCTGTGCAAATGCTTTTAAAGCAAGCCAAAAAAACTCAGGTAATGGATCTTTGCTCGGGCACACCTGTTACTTTAAAAAACCTCGTTACTCAATCGGCTAAGGAATTCGGTTTAGAAGCTGAAATCAAGTATGAGGGCGAAGTTCCTGAGGCTATTGAGTTTCTCTCGAATGATCAAACCATGGAAAAAGAATTTGGGTTTAAACCCAAGGTCACTTTATCTGAGGGATTGCAACGTTTTCATCAATGGTTAGTGAGTGAAGAATCTGGGGCTAGAGTTATAAGCCCTTCAACATAGAAGTCACTTATGGAAAACAGAGAAGAAACTCAAGTTATAGATCAAGACGGGACCATTGTCATTCTTGGCGCTGGTCCGGCGGGTCTCGCATGTGCGCATAAATTGCTTTCCAATGGCTTAGATAGAAAAGTAGTTGTTTTAGATCGGGCAAATGTACCAGGTGGAGCCGGCGCAAGTTTTAAATGGAAGGGGCATACCTTGGATTATGGTCCTCATGCTTTTCATACCCGTGGGGATGAACCTGAAAACCTGATCCGAAGTCTTTTTGTCGACAATCCTGAGTCGTTAATAAGCGGCAGGAAACGAGTCAGTGTTTTTCTGAAAAATAAATTTTTCAAATATCCTTTGCAAATTAAAGAGGCTCTTTTGAAGTTCAATCCTCTTTTAAGCGTAAAGATAATTTTAGAATTTATGATGACCTTCATTATTCATCAGCTTGTTTCGATTCCTATCGAGAGTTTTGAGGATTGGGGGCGGAAACGTTTCGGCGCGACCCTTTATAAAATAAGTTTTGGAGATTACACGAAAAAAGTCTGGAAAACGGAACCGAATCTAATCTCAAGGAAATTTGCTTCTGAAAAAATTCAGGGGTTTAGTTTTATAAACTTGATTAAAAAATTACTGAAAATAGGTGGTCAGGTAACCGAACCTTACTACCAGTCTGTGATCTATCACAAAAATGGTTCGGGCACTTTATATATGCGACTCGCTGAAAAAATAAGAGAGTTAGGCGGTGTTATTGAATTAGAAGCGGATATTCAGGATCTAAAGTTAGATGGGGATAAAGTAAAAGAGGTTTGCTACTTAAAAGATGGGGAAAAGCAAACTTTGAAAACAGATTTCCTGGTAAATACGATTCAAATGCCTGCCTTGGTCAATCTTTTTGGCAATCAAACACCTTTTATTGTTCGGCACCACGCTGATAAATTGAAATATGTATCATTGATACTTGTTTATCTGGAGTTTGAAACGGATAAGATTGGTGATGACAGCTGGTTTTACCTGCTTGATAACGAATTTGTTTTTAACCGTGTTACGGAGCAGAAAAACTTAAGCCGAATCACGATGGAAGAAGGAAAGACCGTTTTGTCTTTTGAATTGACTTGCCGAGGAAGCGAGGAATATTGGCAAATGTCAGATCAGGAACTCTACGATCTGGCTATCTCCGATTGTGAACGCATACCCAAACTAGCCAATAAACTATCGAAAGTCACGGATTTTACGGTTCGTCGAGCTCGGAATGTATATGAATTGTACCTAAAGCAATTTGATTCTCACGCCGAAATAGTACTTGGGTACACACAAGATATTAAAAATATAATCTCTATTGGTCGACGGGGCTTATTTTTGCAGGGAGATATGCATCAGTCTGTGGAAATGGGATTAAGCGCTGGTGATCTGATACACAATATGAATCAGGATGCTTCAAGGTGCGATGAATTGAAGGCAGAGTATTTAAATAAGTATGTAAAGTACCAGAATACTTGACCTGTTCCCAATAGGTTGGTTTGCAATATTGCGGGATAGATTAAAAGTGTTGCTCGTTTTATTTTGTGTGGACTTTATCAACTAGGATTACGCTCTATGCATGTTATTGAAACAATTTTTTTGTTGCTAGCCGGGCTGCTTTTTTTGTCTGTCATGGGGTATCCGGCTGTCAAGCTTCTATTGCCAAAGGATCTTTATGACGAGTACGGGCATATTATTGTTTTGCCATCGGGATATCTGTTGTTTTGTCTTTGGTGTTTTAGCCTCTCAGGAAATTTTAATGTCCCTGCCGTATTAGCAACGCAAATTGTTTTTTATTCCATGTTGGTTTTTTCGTTGGGTGTTTTTATGTATCACGCCCGAAAAAGCTTTCAGGTTGAGATTATAAAAGAAAAACTTGCGCAGATTTTTATGCTCTGCGGCCCCCTGATTCTTGTTCTTCTGTGGCCATTTTTTACTTACGGAGCGGATACTTTTCTGGGGGCAGTGAATCCCGATTATTTTGCCGGCCTGATTGACCACTATTTTCTTCTTAAAGGCCGTTCTGTTTCAGATTTTACCAGAGGAACGGATACCTATTTCCCAATTGATTATTTGGCAGGTTCCATTTCACCATCCGCAAGGTTTGCCAGCGGTATGGTTGGAATTGGCTTTGAATCCGTCTTTGGAATTCCAACGCGGACTGCACTGACCCTTTCCATTGCGATATTTATGTTTTGCCTTCCGCTTAGCGTTTATTTCTTCACAAGAACTGTTTTTGGTCTTGATGGGAATACATCCAAAATAAGTGCATGGCTTGCTGGTGTCAGTGGTTCTATCGGATTGAGCTACTTATATTTTTATTTAGGACAAAACTCAGGTCTTGCTGCGGTGCCTTTGGTTTTTGCTGTTGGTTATTTGCTTGTCAAGAATCCAGGCATTGGCTTGATGGTTTTTTATACTTTCCTGATTAATGCTTTAATGATTACCTATCTGGGGATGCTTCCTTATGCGGGTGCTCCAGTTGTGGTTTTTTTAATTTATCAATTTGCTACCCGGCAAATGCCAGTTTTCAAATTCTCGAAACTGTTTATTGGGATTATTCTTATCAGCATCGTAATTAATTTTGCAATGTTAAGCTCACTTGCCAAAATGGTAATGGGTTGGGGGAATATAGTCGGCCAAACTCTCCAAGGCCAGTATTTTTTAGATTTTCTTACCGAAGCATTTTTCCCTTATTTCTTGGGAGTTTCTGTCTATCCTTTCCATAGCTCATGGCTCTTTTCTCATTTTGGATCATCGGCAAGCGTAGTACCTCATCTTATAGTTTTACCTCTCGCTCTAGGTGTATTCATTTTTATTTCATGCTCACTGATCAAATGGATGAAAGAGGTAGGGGATAAAGGAAAAGTCATAACAGTGATCTCGGCAATTGTAATTTATGCACTTGTCTGGTGGGTATACAGCTTTGAAAGGCAATACGGCTATGCTGTTTTTAAAATGGCATCGTGGGTTCAGTTTATTCTTGTGCCCATTGCAGCGTATGGGATCTCAATAGCATTAAAAAAACGTTCATCTAAATTCTGGTCGTCTAATAATATTAAATGGGTTTTTCCTGCTGTTATTTATGTGGTGTTCAATATTGTTACAACAATCGAATACGGCATGAAGGGCATGGGCAAGGAGCCTCTGCTTGGCTCGATAATTAACAGTTATGAAATGACAGGGAATAGAGACTATTTTACATTAAATGAAGATATCAAACCTTTTGTCAAGCCGGATGAATCTATAGGTCTTAACTTTGTTGTTAGTGTCCAAAACTATTGGATTAGTTATTACCTGAATAACTTTAAGCTCTCTTTGTTGTCTCACGACAATATTCCAGGAGATGATGAAAACCTACCAGACGTTATCAATAATACTGTGATTGATTATTATGGAAATGTAGGGCTGGCAAAGAATATTTTCTTTCATGGCGCCAAAGATTCTTGGTATTTGACATGGAATGAGCCTCATAGAAATAAGGATATTTCAATGACGGACTATAAAAACCCGCCGGTTTGGGAGAATGAAACCTTTAGATTGTTTCGAGCAGATAACACGCCTGACTTTCTGGTGACGGGCAGGGGGTTTTACAGGATGGAGTATTATGATGATGAAATTTCCTATTGGCGCCCCAAAAGAATCAGATGGACTTCTCAGGGAGGCGAATTTTTTCTACTACGTCCTTCCAAACCAAATAAACCGTATCGCTTTATTTTCGATGGAAAAGCTGGCTATGGTCTTGAAGGTCCAAATAATAATGTCCGAAATATAGAGTTGTGGATTAATAAAACTAAATTTGATGAAGGCAAAATAACCAATTCTTCAAGGTTTATTTCGAAACCCTTTTATCCTGAAGAGGGCTCAAATAAAATTGTTCTTAAAGTTCTGGAAACTGTCAAACCCTTAAAGCGCCCATTGCCTTTATGGAATAAAGATGTTCCTTTTGATTACCGTCAGCTAAATTTAATGGTTTCTAATGTTCGGGTTGTCCCCGAAGGCGATCAGTCCCTTACCCCAAAAGTTGAAAATTGTCAGTTCCCATTGGAAGGAAACCAAATCCAAAGGTGCGCTGTGTCATACAACGGCATAAAGGTTGACAGATGGTTTGGTGGGCAGGCCACTTTAGTCATAGATAAGGCCTCTAAAAACCTATCTAAGAATATTATTTTGAAGGGATTTGCTGCGGGAAATTTGGGGGTTGTTTATCCACATCAGGTTGAATTCACTGTTAACGAAAACACCTATACGAAATCTATCAAAGCAGCAGGAAATTTTTTAATTGAACTTCCAATAGACGGAGTTAAAGAAAATATTGTTTCGGTAAGAATGGCTTCTCTGGAAAAACCTCCAGCCAGGTCAGGTGAGATGGAACGATCAGGCGAAACAACGACTCAGCCTTATAGGTTGGACTCAATTTCGTTGAACTGATAAGTAGACAGATGGTTCTTTGAGTTTTTTCGATGGGTTTAGTTTAGTAAAGACCAGTTTGTTGGAAGCGGAAAATATAAGGGAATATTCGTAAAATGGGGAACTTGGCAATTTCATATTATCTGTTGTTACTTTTTGTTTTAATGCTCTATTCCTGCGCAGAAAAACAAAAAACTTTTAATGAATGCCCTGACTTTAGCCTTCAAGGTTCTAGTGAGGTTTTAAAGGTTCCCACGATAAGTAGTCTACCGTTTTCCAGACGAAGTAATCCTCTTGGTTTGACTGGCGAGAGTTTTTTGTTTCTCGCAGACTCCAAGTTTGACTATTCGGTTCTATTTTCACTCAAGTTTTATAGGATGGGAGAAACTTCCTCCAAAAATGAAGACATGGATTGCCTGATCGGTATGAGTCTTTCGGTAAAAGAACCGGTGAGTGACTCAGATAAAATAATGGTTTCAGAGTTTTCTAACTTTTTATTAAAAAAGAATATTCCAGAATCCATTGTAGCAATGATTCCAAAAGCAATGGATAAGAATGAAGAATATCATGATCTGGGTTATGTCGAGAAAATGAATGTTTCTTCGGGCTATATACTTCAGCCCGCCCGAGGGAAATTCTTTAAGGTGGATATTGGAATTGTGAATGCCCTAAACGGCCAAAGCGAGAATTAAAAATGAAAATTTGGATATTTTTACCTGCTTATAATGAGGAGGAATCTCTTGTTAATTTGTTACCCAAATTTAAAGAGTTCTTTTCTCAAGAAAGACAGATCGATTACTCCATTTTAATTGTTGATGATGGTAGTTCCGATGGCTCTGTCAAGGTAGCCGAAGCAGCAGGTTCCGATATGCCGATTAAAGTTATCAAGCATTCCATGAACAGAGGGCTGGGAGAGACCGAGCGAAGTGGTTTTGAATACATAGCCGAAAACGCAGGTGAAGAAGATATCGTAATTCGTTTGGACTGCGATGACACCCACGAACCTCAATATATTGCTTCCATGTTGGATAAGCTGGAGGAAGGGTACGATGTGGTAAACACTTCACGATTTCAGCCTGGCGGCTATCAGATGGGCGTGAATTCTTACCGTAGCTTCATCAGCAGAAGCGCAAATGTATTTATGAAAATTTTGTTTGGGCTCACTGGGATGAAGGATTACTCATGTGGTTTTAGAGCCTATCGTGTTAAAAAAATAAAGGATGCCGTAAAAGTTTTTGGTAATAACTTTTTACAAATGCGCGGCTTTGGTTTCACGTCCACACTAGAGATTATTATTAAACTGAATTTACTTGGCTGCCGTTTTGCCGAGGTTCCCTTTGGATTGAGGTATGACCAGAAAGTCACCGAGAGCAAAATGGTAAGCGGGACAACAATGTTGGGCTACATTGTTATGTCAGCCTTATATCATTTGCCTTGCTCGGGTTGGCGAACCTATAAGAAACTGCTTAGTGGGTTGGGCGATAAGTCTGTCGATGAAATTGCCAAAGAATATTTAAAAATCAAATCATCAAAGTCCATACCATCACGGTTTGGTGCGTGATCTTTTGCTTAACTGAGGGTCTCTAAATATGTGCGGTATTGTTGGAATTGTTGGGCCTGCCGCGAACCTGCCAGAAAATAAGCAGGTCGTTAAAAAAATGATGTCGACCCTTGCCTACCGGGGGCCTGATGGTGAAGGCTTTGTCGAGGGGGAGGGTTACCTTTTGGGGCATCGGCGATTGGCCATCATTGATCGGGATCATGGCAAGCAACCCATGCTTTCTGATGATGGTAAGACAATACTGATTTTCAATGGGGAGATATATAACTACCTTGAACTTCGGCAGGAGCTAATCAGAGATGGTGTTCGTTTTAAGACATCTTCCGATACGGAAGTTTTGTTGCGGCTATATGAGAAATACAAATCCGATGCTGTATTAAAGCTGAATGGTATGTTTTCTTTTGCTGTTGTTGATGAGAAAACCAGTAATTTTTTTGCAGCGCGAGATCAGTTTGGAATCAAACCCTTCTATTATTATGTTCTGCGTGATGGATCAATTATATTTGCTTCAGAGATAAAAGCTATACTTTGTCATCCTGAAGTTAAGCGAAGTCTAAATTATGAAGCATTACAGGAATACTTGACGTTTCAATTTTGTTTGTCTGATAAAACCCTTTTTGAGGGCGTCAAAAAGCTTCTTCCTGCCCATCATCTAAACTATCCGATAAAATCCAAAAATATTAATATAAATAAATATTGGACTATTTCTTACGAAATAGATGCTCACCATACAAGTGATTATTTCTATCATAGGCTCAACCATTTAATACAAGATTCTGTTTCGAGCCAATTGCGGAGTGATGTTCCTATCGGAGCTCATCTCAGTGGCGGGCTCGATTCCAGCATCATTGTTGCTTCGGCTTCCACCCAATACAGTCAGCAGCTCAAATGCTTTACCGGTAAGTTTGACGAGGGGAGGAGTTACGACGAATCCGAATATGCCAGAATCATGGCCAAAGAGTTTGGATGTGAATACCATGAAGTCACTCCTAACTCAATGGACTTTATGGAATCCATTCGCGGACTTATCTACCATATGGACGAACCCGCTGCGGGCCCTGGGTTATTTCCTCAATTCATTGTTTCCCGACTTGCAAAAAGTCATGTGTCGGTTGTTTTGGGAGGACAAGGAGGAGATGAGTTTTTTGGTGGGTATATGCGTTATCTGGTTGCCTATCTGGAGCAATGTTTGAAAGGGGCAATCTATGAAACCCAAGAGGAAGGAAGTCATATTGTTACACTGGACTCTATTATTCCCAACTTACCTGCTCTAAAAGGTTATGTCCCGATGATGCAGCAGTTTTGGAGTTCGGGTGTGTTTGACTCTATGGAAGACCGGTATTTTAAGTTGCTGGACCGGAGTCATAAAATTAGAGGTCTGCTCAGTGAAGATTTAACTAAAAAATTCGACCCGGAAGCGATCAGGTCCGAGTTTTATGACGTCTTTAATTCGGTGGAAAGCAAATCGTACCTCAACAAAATGACTAACTTTGATCAGAACACTTTGTTGCCTGCGTTATTGCAGGTCGAAGATCGGGTGAGTATGTCCGTATCCCTGGAATCCCGAGTGCCTCTGATTGATGTAAGAATCGCTGAGTTGGTAGCGAGCATGCCGCCCTCCATGAAATTCGCTGGGGGGCAATCCAAATATGCTTTGAAGCAGGCAATGAGGCCAATATTGCCTAAAGAAATCATTGAAAGAAAAGATAAGATGGGATTTCCAGTTCCAATGAGTGAGTGGCTGAAAGGCCCTCTCAACGAATTTGTATCGGATATTCTTTTAGGGAAGACTTGTAGAGAGCGTGGGATTTTTGATGTCAAAAACCTTAAAAAATTGATCGGAAACGAGGCTCAGTTTAGCCGTGAGGTTTGGGGGGCTTTGTGTTTGGAGCTTTGGTTCCAGTGCTTTTTTGATGGCGAAGAGTTTCCCGCTTTGGGTATGGGTTAAAGCAAAACCGCTTAAGTTCCCAGATCTCTTCAATTTGAATGCCAGCTAATCATTTCTCAAGAGCTTCTAAAAATTCGGGATCGAATGACAATTCAAACAAACCCACCAAAAAATAATTCAACAGTTTTTTCTGAAATCGTAGTTAAGCTTTTTCGATTATCTTTTCTTACCATCCTGATTGTTTTTGCTGTTGGCATTCTATTTGAGATAGGTCTGCGTGCAAGGAGTTTGCAACCACAAAATTTGTATAGGGTGGGTTTTTCGGCTACGGTTTTAGATAAGTGGACTGGATGGGCTATGCGCGCAGGGGTAGGCGTCAGTGAATATTCAGTTACCAATGCCTTTGGAATGCACGAAGACAGAGAAATAAATTTACAGAAGACCCCTGGCGTTAAGAGAGTTATGGTTTTGGGATCCTCAGTGGTTTGGGGGTTAGGTGAGTATATTAAGAATACCATTCCACGATCTGCAGAAAGGGTACTTGAAGAATCTGGCTGTGCATCGGAAGTGCTTAATGTTGGAGGGCAGGGATACAATATTCTCAATACAAATTCTTTCATTGTTACCAAAGCTCATCAATTTCAGCCTGATGCCATTGCAGTTGTAATGGATATGCAGATGCTATTTCCTCAATTTCCACCGACTAATCCAATTACTGATGAAAAAGCTGTTATTAAACAACTTGGTTATTTTGAAGGTCTCTATAAAAAAATAACAGAGTACAGTGTGGTGCTCACCGTTTTGGATAATGTTTGGATAAAGAATGACTTTTTTAAACTTTTTAATTTCCCTATTAAACCCAAAAACTGGAATCCCAAAGATGCCCAACCTGTCAAAAAGGAAGGCTTTTTAGAAACTAAGTTAAGTGGGATAGTTGAATATGGAGTAGGTATCTTAAATAAGGGTTTGAATAAACTTAAACAAAATGATACTGGGCAATCCATTGCTTTAAATCCAGCTCCGCGGGTTTGCCCCAAAGTTAGTTGAAATTAGAACATGACCTCACGTAAGTTTGAATGGTTTTTAGCGATAAAAGCCCAAACCAACCTAAGGAGGCCATGTCATGAAGAAAGTACTGAAAAAAGGTAAAAGAGGCAATAGCAA
>JABJCF010000054.1 GCA_018665625.1 Nitrospina sp.
GACAGACAAAAAACAAAAATTAAGTTTATTCGAAGATTGTTTAAGCACAGCAAATAAAGGGATTTCAATCGATAAAAACTCAGCAGAGAATATTTACTATATGGGACTGTGCCTTGGAAATATAAGTCTGCAGAGAGGAATCCTAAGCTCATTGAGCAATCGCAAACTTCTTAAAACAGCCATGGGAAAAGCGCTGAAAATTAACCCCAACGTGGAGCACGCTGGCCCGCATCGTTTTTTGGGTGTTTACTACAACGTTCTCCCCTTTTTTCTCGGAGGAGATTCTAAAAAGGCCGTAAGCCACCTCGAATCAGCTGTAGCCCTGGCACCCGATCACGCTGAAAATCATTTTTTTCTGGGAAAGGTGTATTTCGAAAATGGGTACTACTCAAAGGCTAATGCCGCGCTGAAACACTATTTAAAATTAGCAAGGAATACTAAAAATGATCCCGATATGCCCAAACAAATTGAAGAAGCCGGTGAATTTCTTACTCGAATAAAAACATTCCAAAGCGACGAATAGAATTTTTTATAATTTAATGCTTATTTTTCGGGTGCAACCTAACCCATTCTCGCGCAAGTTTTCTTGCCTGGGTGATTTGTTCTGGGGTCATTCGTTTTTCCACAATATCAATATTTTTCCTACCTGCCTCACTATCGTTCCCCGCTGAGATCACAAACCACTTCAAAGCATCGACAAAACTCTGCTCCGCACCCTCACCCTTGCTGTACATGGCTCCCAGGTTATTTTGCGCATCTCTATGGGACAGTTCAGCAGAAAGCCGATACCATTTTATTGCCTGATTGTTGTCCTTCGGCACACCATTTCCCCACTCATGCATGACGCCAAGATTATATTGTGCAGCGGCATGCCCCTTAGCTGCCAAAGGCATTAATTTCTCCAGCGCCTTTTCATAGTTTGTTTCATGAATTGCATCCAACCCTTCTTGAAAATCGTTGGCAAAGGAATAGGAAGAAATAAAAACGATAGAAATCAAAACCAATAAGCAAACGCTACTTCTCTTCTTTAAGTCCAGATACATATGTAAATATCGTTTCATTTAATCTTTAGTTACCGGTTGTTGCCATTCATGGGCCCGCTTTTTTGATTCGGAAATTTGCTAAGGAGTCAGCCTTGTTTGGCAATCCGTACTTACATAACTCGCAAATTAAATCCATACAATATTTTTATTCATTTACAAAGCCTCTTGCATAATTCAAAACAAAAATAGTCTTAATTTCCAAACAGGTTTTTAAGAGGCGCCGAATCAAGCAAATCGGTGGGCTTCAAACCTTTTTCCTCTGATTTTGTTTCGGCGTTGTTTGCATCCACCCTTTGAGTCAACAACCCTTTAATTATTGCAAGAATTTCTCTTTGCAGAGCATCCGTTGCTGGCAAATCGACATGACCCACATCGGAAGATGATTCTCCCTGATCGCATTTTACCGATGCATTACAGTTTTTAAAAGACCCACTTTTTCTATAATCAAAAGGAAAAACCCCATCGTTTTGCCATCGATTGTAAAAGTATTCTACATTCCCAGGAACTTTTCTTTTTCGATTTAGACTGCGTTGACCCCCTGAGCCCACCGCATCTATCGCCCCCAAAAATAGCACCTTATGTTCAATTTTAGGAGCCACCTCCATAATTGAATCTGCACCAAAACTGTGGCCAATTAAAATTACCTTTGTCTCCTTTGGCAAAGCATTTACAAAAGCAGATACTTCCTCAATAAATTGGGAATCGGTGCCCTTTCTAACTTTCTGCATTACCTTTTCAATGATGTTGGGGTTTGCCAGTGAATCCTGGATATTAGCCAAGTTCGAAAATCCACCTAAGAGACTTCCGCTCTCTGGGGAAGAGGCCGCCTCCTTAATAGCCTGATGCACATAAGTTTGCGGATTCATATCAACAGAAAAGCCCTGATTTATCCCGGAGAAACTATTCCATGGCACTGTGTAATCTTTATAATCACTCCCTGTCAAACCACGCGCCTGAATTGCAGGAAACTCTACACCCAAATCTCTTAAACCATCGATGAGTCGGTGCATTCGATTGACACAGCAATCCCCGAATCCGTCCACCAAAATGGCAACAGGAGGTTCCGAAGCTTTAGCTGGCATTGATAAAACCAGAGACATAATGA
>JABJCF010000486.1 GCA_018665625.1 Nitrospina sp.
GGGATACATCCTTTCGCCTCCCTCCTGAATATGGATTACATACAGGATAGAAAGCTTAACGTGAGTGGGACACTTTTACTCCGCCACAACAAAAAATATATCAACGGCTCACTGGTACATTATTGCTCCGCCGTTCTCACATTCTTATAGAAACTTATTTTTGGACCTCCGACCAAAGGCCTTTTGTCTGCGAAATTTGCCAATTTCATCCACAACTCGGTTGGGAGACCCAACCGGGAAAAACCATTAGTGACGGAAAAGTGGTTTATACAACTAATTCATTAGGGATGCGCTCGGGAGAAGTTGATTTTTCAAAGAAACATGTTTTATTAGTGGGTGATTCGGTGACATTCGGCCTAGGTGTCAATAATCACGAAACGGTTTCTCATTACTTGACGAAAGAAAACAATAAGTTTCAATTTTTAAACCTAGGAGTGCCTGGATATGGCATCGGACAATATTACCTAAATTTGAAAAGGCATATTGATCAATTAAACCCTAAATTAGTCCTATTAATAATTTACACAAGTAACGATCTGGATGAAACCCGACAGGACACTCGATATGGAATAAGCAAACCTTTTTTCCTTTACCAAGAGGGAAACCTACTATATTTGAACCCTGAAATTTCCAAATTTTCCTGCTCTAATATTTACAGCCGCTCGCGCTTCCTAAAGAACTTACTCCCAGACCACCTAATAAACCAATGCCAGTCCAGAACCATAGAAAGAAATAAGGCGAGCCCAACAATAGCAAAATTAATAGATTCAATCAGGGTTTTAGGAATGAAAAAGAATATTCCTACACTAATAGTTTTATCTCCTGCCCTTACAGCTGTTAAAAGGGTCGCATGCAAACAAACTAATAAAACTGAAGCCTGCAAAAATTTTGACCCAGGGTTTGAGGTATATTACAAATACTTCTCTGAAATGATGGATCTTTATAAACTCCCATATGTTGATTTTTTGAAAAACTTGGTGGAATACAGCAAAAAAAACGACGTTAACTTTTTATACAGAAATAATGGGGAAGACATACACCATTATTCTCCTTTAGGAAACGCACTTCTAGCCAAAACCATCATCAACCATTTGGCTATCAACCCACCAGAAGAAATATTCCTAAACTGAATTTTGATGAAAGTTTTTCAATCACAATTTATTTCCCGGATTTGATATTTCTGAATTTATTTGTGACTGGCAAAGCTTGTAGAAAACACCCTTTTTTTTCAACAACTCTTTTCGGTTTCCAAACTCAACGATCTCACCCTTTTTAAGAACTAATACTTTATCAACATGCATCAGGGTCGATAAGCGATGCGCAATAATGATACTGGTTCTTCCCAGAGTCATCTCTTTTATTCCATTCTGAATTTGCCGTTCGGTTTCCATATCTACGTTAGAAGTCGCCTCATCAAGCACTAATATTTGAGGTGCTGCTGCAAGAGCTCTGGCAAATGAAAGCAACTGCCGTTGCCCTGAAGAAATATCCCCGCCTCGCTCATTCAATTCCTGCTCATATTTAAAAGGAAGATTATTTATAAAATTATGTGAACTGACTGCTTGAGAAATGGATTCTATTTCCTCAAGACCCATTTTATGATTTCCCAATCGAATATTATCCAAAATATTTCCGGAAAACAAAAAAACATCCTGTTGCACCAAAGCAATCTGCCGACGCAAATCATATTTATTAATATCTTTAATAGATTTTCCGTCAAACAAAATATCGCCTTTGTTAATATCATAAAACCTGCAAAGAGCGTTGATGATTGTAGATTTTCCCGATCCAGTTGCACCAACAATCGCAAGACTTTCCCCTTGTTTCAAAGAAAACGATATATCTTTTAAAACAAACTGTTCTTTTTTATAAGCGAACCAGACATTTTTAAATTCTATGCTCCCATTTAATTGAAATTCTTTTTGGGAGGGAACGGATTCAGGGATTTGCTCGGGAGTATCAAGCAACTCAAATATACGCTCTGATGATGCCATAGCCGTTTGTATGATATTAAATTTTTCAGCTAAATCACGAATCGGTTCAAAAAACTTTTGCAAATATTGAATAAAAGCAACCAATATTCCCAATTGAATTTCTTCCTGTATAAAACGCCCACCCCCAAACCAAATAACCATCCCTATTGCCAGCGAACTAAAAAAATCAATCGAAGGCATATAAAAAGCATTGTATTTAACGGTTCTTAAATCCTCTTTAAGCCGTTCATTATTTATAGAGTTAAAATGGTCATAATTTTTCTTTTCCCGATTGAAGCACTGAACTGTATCGACTCCCGAAAGATTTTCCTCCAAGTAAGAATTTAACTCCGAAACGTGCGAACGATTTTTTCTTAGCGCATCCCTCGCCCGAACTCGGTACAATCGTGTTGCTGTTGCTAGCAAAGGAAAAATAATGCAGACCAGAAAAGTTAGCCGCCAATCGAGATACAACATGACGCAAAAAATCCCCAAAAGAGTAAACAAATCGCTAAATATGAGAATCAATCCCGAAGTCAACATTTCATTCAAAACTTCAACATCATTCACTACTCGAGTTATCATTTTCCCAATTGGGGTTTTATCAAAATAGGAAAAGGACATTTTGTGAAGATGGGCAAACACTTTCGAACGAAGATCAAACATTACCTTCTGACCTATGTACTGCATGAGATAAGTTTGAAAAAATTGGAATATAAAAGAAAAAACTAATACCGAAAAATATATAGCCGCAATAACATCCAGGCCTTTCATATCTCCGGCCTTTATATGATCATCAATAACAATTTTTGTAAGATAGGGTCCGGCTAAATTTAGCACAGAAACAGCTAAAAGAAGTGAAATGGCAAGAACTACAAAACCTGCATACGGTTTTAAATGAATAAGGATTCTTTTAAATAAAACCCAGTCCTTATATCTACCCCTAAGGTCCTCACTCGTATTCATTACAGGACAATCTCCATTTCCCTGGCCAACTCCTGATTTTGAAATAAGTTGGCATACACTCCTCCCATTTTTATTAATTCAGAGTGGTTCCCTCTTTCCCTAATTGCCCCCCTATCTAAAAGAACAATTTCATTTGCATTTCTAATGGTCGATAACCGATGTGAAATAATTATTTTGGTAGTGCTTTTAAAATTCTCATTTAAGTTTTGGAGTAATTTCTCTTCCATTTCAGAATCAAGATTCGAAAAAGAGTCATCAAGAATCAATAGTTTTGGGCTCTTTAATAAAGCGCGAGCCAAAGCAATCCTTTGTTTTTGACCTCCTGATAGCGTGACACCCTTCTCCCCTATTAATGTTTCCAAATGGTCCGGGAATTGATCCAGATCAGAATTTAATCCAGTTAGGGTTACAATCTTTTCAATCTCTGACTCAGTGGCATTCTCTCTGCCCAAGGCAATATTATTTCGAATGCTGGTGGAGAAAAGGAATGGCTCTTGACTCACATACCCAATATAATTTCGCAAATCCTTTAGCGCAAATTCCCTAATTGACTTTCCACTAATACAAATATCACCAGACAAAGGATCGTAAAACCGCAGCAGCATTTGAGCCAACGTTGTTTTCCCCGATCCGATTACGCCGACAACACCAAGGGTTTGCCCAGAGATTATTTTTAAGTTTACGTTATCTAAATTAATTTCCGTTTGCCCAGGATAGCCAAAGGTTACATGCGTGAGTTCAACATTACCATTATCAGGAATTTCCTCTCCACCTTCTCCTTTTTCAGCAATGGTTGACTTGGAAAAAAGAACCTCATTTATTCTTTCCATTCCAACAAAACCTTTTTGAGTAATGTTAAATACATACCCAATTCCCATCATTGGCCATGAAAGCAACATGAGATATCCGTTAAAAGCCACAAACGAGCCCAAAGTGATTTCTTCGGCTATAACCGCTCGCCCCCCCATCCATAACGAGATCATTCCGGCCAACCCAATAGAAAAAATCATAGTCGGAGTGAACACTCCAAAAATCTGAGTCACGCGCAAGTTTTTTTGAATATACTCCTGATTCAACTGATTAAATTTCTGCTTTTCATTTTCTTCTTGAACAAATGCATGAAGCACCCGAATTCCTGTAAGATTTTCTTGTACCCGTTCGGTTATTTTACTCAAGTGCTCCTGGACTACCTTATGCCGTTTCCCAATTTCTTTGACAAAGGAGAAAAACAAAATGGAAATGAAAGGTAAAGGA
>JABJCF010000055.1 GCA_018665625.1 Nitrospina sp.
AGTCACCCTGGTGCTATGGCCAGTTTTGTATTGAAAGCGGCACGTGAAGGTTACATTGCTTTTGCTTTTACCAATGCCGATGCGTTGTTACGATCTCATGGAGGAAAGAGGGCATATTTTGGAACAAATCCTACTTGTTTTGCTGCACCAAGAAAAGAGGAAGAACCATTTTGTTTAGATATGGCCCCAACGATTTTTTCATGGAACAAACTCCTGACCTATAGGGAAAAAGGAGAAAAACTACCGGGGAAATATGCGGCTGATGAAAATGGTATACCAACCTCAGATCCAGATTTAGCACGTTCTATTTTGCCTATCGGAACTTACAAAGGTTTTGGACTGGCAGCAATGGGAGAAGTCCTTTGCGGTGTCTTGACTGGGATGCTTTTTGGGCGCTCTATTCCGGCTATGTTTACGACAGCAATGAATCAACCAAGACACCTTGCGCAATTTTATCTGGTTATGCGGGCTGATATTTGCCAACCTCTGTCTGACTTTGAAGAGCGACTCCAACAAATGACAGACGAGGTACGTCTGGAACCAAACCTAGATGGAGAAAGAGTCCTTCTTGCTAACGATCCACAAATAGAGGAAGCACAACGCCGCAAGGTAAAAGGGATTCCGGTCGGTGAAAACTTGCTTGAGGAGTTTCGTAAACTGGCCAACGAACTTGATGTAGAAATGAGGTTCTGAATGGATAACACTAAACTTGTTTCGTTAATCATACGTACCAAGAATGAAGAGCGCTGGATTCATTCGTGCCTCGATGCCGTTTTTAGTCAGAGTTACAAAAATTTTGAGGTGATCCTTGTTGATAACGAGAGTACAGATAAGACTGTTGAAAAAGCACATCAATTTCCAATTAAAGAAATTGTATCCATTAACAACTATTTACCTGGGGAAGCTCTTAATCTCGGGATAAAGGAATCCAAAGGGGAATACATTGTATGTCTCTCAGCCCATTGTATTCCAACAGAGAAGGAATGGTTAGCTTTTCTTGTGAATGCCTTAGAGGAAGACGATAATTTTGCTGGAGTTTTTGGTCGTCAGGAACCGATGTCATTTTCTACTTCTACTGATAAGCGAGATTTATTACTCGTTTTCGGCCTTGACAGAATAATTAAGACTAAAGATAGTTTCTTCCATAACGCAAATTCAATCATTCGGAGAAAATGTTGGGAAGAGTTACCTTTTGACAATTCAATTACAAATATTGAAGACCGAATTTGGGCTCAAGAAATGTTAAATCGTGGATATAAATTATTGTATGAACCTGAAGCCAGTGTTTATCATTATCATGGAATACATCAAGGAGGGAATACAGAACGCTTGAATAATGTTGTCAAAATCATTGAGAAACACCAAACAAATTATAGAACAGGAAAAATTAATGCTAATAGCCTTAAAATTGTGGCCATTATCCCTATTAGAGGATTAACAAAATCGGTCAACAATATACCACTTATAAAATATACTATTGATTCAGTAAAACAATCAAAATTTGTAGATAAAGTATTTGTTTCGACTGACTCAAAAGAAACTGCCGAAATTGCAAAAGGAATGGGGGTTGAATGTCCATTTATTAGACCTCAAAGTCTATCGGAAGATCATGTTAACCTTGAAAAAGTGCAACAATTTTCACTTCAAGAAATTGAAAAAACAGGATTATTACCAGATTTAGTAATTCACATGGAAGAGACTTATCCTGTCCGTCCCGATGGTTTATTGGACGGTATGATTCTACATTTACTGGAAGAAGGTTATGATTCCGTTATTGCGGCACGCAGAGAATCCGGTTGGTTATGGCATGAAAACCAGGATGGACGTTTTGAAAGAGTAGATAGCGGTGATATTCCGCGTAAATTTAAGGAAAAATCTTTGATCGGCCTTCACGGACTTGGCTGTGTAACTTATCCCGAATTTATTCGAAATGGACAAATGCTCGGTGGAAAAATCGGACTATATGAAGTTGAACATCCCCTTGCAGGATTTGAATTACGCGATGATTTTTCGTCTGATCTTGCAAGCAGATTTCTTGATAAGATATAAATATAATTGTAGAGATGGAGCAAAATTTATTAACGGCTATTATATATGATGAGGATGACGCCAATTTATTTTTAAAATTAAACCCATTGGTAAATAGAATTTTACCTATTACGCCAAATGCTCGTGCCATTTTGCTTGAGTGTGGCGTACCACTAATTAGCACTCTTGAAATTTATACCGATTATCGCCAAGCAAAGGTTTTAGCACGTGTTCGTCGGACGGAGCGTGAATTATTGAGTGTGTTAGAGAATGAGAAAAACCTCGGAATTGCCTCAAAAGAAACTATACGTGGGATCGTACATGTCCTATGCTCAATCTCTGCGTCTTTTTGGGAACTGGTAAAAGACATAGGACATTGTTTGTTAACTGATGGGAAGCAATGGATCCGGATAAATGATTCAACAGAAATTCATAAATTTCTGTTGAATCATTTGCAGCCTCTAATTAAAAGATCAATGATTCCTATCATTGCAGTACCTATTTTTCCTTTGACTGTGAAAATACTAAATATAATTGCACTTTCATTCTGGAAAGGTAAATCAACGATTTTTTTTAGTGATTATAATTATGGCCTAAACAAATTGCGATTCAATAAAATGTTTGCTCCATACTCACTCTCTATACGTAGTGCAGATGGAGGCTGGAGAGATTTAATCTTGTCGATTAAGTTTCTTTTGGATTCATTGTTTTTTAAAAAAACTGTAACTATAGTCGTAAACCCTAGCTACAGTAACAAGACCGCTAACGCTAGTAGAAGAGTTTTGAATACAATAAATGACTCTATTTCACGCATTGTGATTAATTTAGTCCAAGACTCGTTTATTGACAAAATAAGCTTATATGACGGTTCAAAAGAAGATATTAGCAGGGTAATAGATAAATTAAGACCGCATCAAATTATTTCAGGTCACTTAAGATGGTGGACTCCTACTTTTGTGGCTGAAGTGGGTAAAAAAAATAAAATCCCAGTAACTCTAATAACACATGGAACACACTCTCTACCGGATACTGCAATAGCCTCGTTTGAGCAGGAAGAAAATATTCATGGTCTAATGATAAGCCCCTTATCAGATATTACATTGCTTCAATCACCTCACGCAGAAGCATGTGCCATGAAAATAGGTTGTAATAATGGTCAACGTTCAAGGCCTATCCAGTGGGGCATCAACGCAAAACCAATAACGTCTTCAAATTCGAGTACAAAGTATATACTGCATGCGGGTAGTTATAAAACATGGGTAGGTCCAAGACCTTGGATTTATGAAACTCCTGATGAATTTATTAATGGACTAACCTCTCTTATATTAGCAACCAGTAATTTAAATAATACAAAACTGATAATACGAATTCGACCTCAACCAGATTGTAATATTAAAAATTTGCGAAAACTACTACCAAAGTTCGATCATTTTGAAATCAAATCATCAGGAAGTTTTTTTGATGATATGTATAATGCAGATCTTTTAGTTAGCTGGGCATCTACAACTATAGAAGAAGCATTACATTTGCGAAAACCAGTATTATTATGGGGGGGGAGTAACCGTTATTTTCATTTGCCTCCATGTCATGAGTTTCCAACACCTCAGAATAGAAGTGCCGTCTACGCTCCTGAAAAAGAAGAAGACCTGCCACAAATGATTGAGTCTGTTCTTGAGAGCCATGCAAGCAAACCCTTGACAAATGAAGAATTAAAATCTCATGTATGGTCAAAAAATATTCCTGGGATTGATGAATTCGCTAAGCAGTTATCCTCAAATAGTTATAACACTAAATATCAATAATGAAAATTCTCGTCCTTGGAGGATCCGGTTTCCTGGGCTCACATGTTTGTGACCAACTAAGTAAAGCAGGCCACAAAGTCCGTATATTTGATCTGATGACATCTCCGTGGTTGAGTAATGATCAAGAGATGATGGTCGGTGATATGCTAGATGAAAATACTCTTGCTAAAGCAATTTCAGGTTGTGAGGTGGTCTATAACTTTGCAGCAATTTCTGATTTAGATGAAGCTTTGAGTAATCCCATTAAAACGACTAGAATAAACGTTCTAGGCAACGTCATTTTATTGGAAGCTTGCCGAAAGGCAAATATACAACGTTATATATATGCTAGCACACTTTATGTTTACAGCCGTGATGGCGGTTTTTATCGTTGCAGCAAACAATCGGCAGAGCATTATGTTGAAGAGTATCAGCGCGTATATGGACTGGATTATACAATTTTGCGCTATGGATCACTTTATGGACCACGTTCAGACAACAGAAATGGTCTTTGGCGTATAGTGAAAAATGCATTAGATACTGGAAAAGTCACCTATGCAGGTAGTCCGGAAACAATGCGAGAATACATCCATGTTGAAGATGCCGCTCGTTCAAGTGTAACTATACTAGAGAATGACTTCCTGAACCAGCATGTCATACTAACAGGACAGAATTCAATGAAAGTGATGGATTTACTTAAAATTTTGGCAGAAATTTTGGGATTCCCACAAAATACAACTAAATTTATTGAAAGTAACCAAACGGGACACTATATTCGAACTCCATATGCATATCAGCCTAAACTTGGCAGAAAATATGCCTCCCCCATCCATGTAGATCTAGGACAGGGACTTTTACAACTGATTGAAGAAGTTCAAAATAATAACAATGAAATATAGACATTCAGAAGAGAAGGATGTATACCAACCATTATGATGCTATCGTCTTCGATTTTGATGGAACCTTAGTTAAATCAAACAAAGTTAAAACCTGGGCATTTGGGAAACTTTACGAAGAGTATGGAGATAAGATTGTCAAGCAAGTTATTTCATACCAAAACGAACATGAAGGACTTTCGCGTTTCAGTAAATTTCGTTATTGGCACAAAAATTTTTTACATCTTGCATATACAGATGAAATTGGAGAAAAACTTTCCAGATCCTTTTCGCAATTAGTATTCAATAGAATAGTAGATTCTCCTTATGTTGAAGGCGCTATAGAGTTTTTGCAAAAATATTATCAAATACTCCCACTTTTTGTGGCCTCTGCTACTCCAGAAAATGAGCTTCGGGAAATAATTAAGCGTCGTTCAATGAATCGTTACTTCAGAGAGATTTATGGTTCTCCGGCAAAAAAATCGGAAATACTAATTTCAATCTATGCAAGTTTTCACTGGTTTCCAGAGCGGATTCTAATGGTCGGCGATTCACTATCTGATTTAGAAGGGGCAAAAAGTGCGTTCACAAATTTCGTGGGGCTTAAAAGAAAAGATAATAGCAATTTATTCCCTTCGTCAACGGTTTTGATAAAAGATATGACTGAATTAGAAAAAATAATAACAAACCCCTAGAGATTAATTTATTAATACCAAAGTCTTTATGAAACAGTTCATCAAAAATAAAATAAAAAAAGTTATTCAGATACTTACAGCTTTATTTTCTTCTACTAGAATTGGGAGAATTTTTAATGAAGTTATCATCAACGATGTTATGAATCGTGTTCTCACAGTCGTGCATCAGGGAATAAGGATAAAATTTGTTGTCCCGAACTCACTTAATCGTTTTCGTGCGGAAACATTTTCAACAAAAGAACCGGAAACTTTAGAATGGATTGATTCTCTTCCAGAAGGCTGTGTTTTTTGGGATATTGGAGCAAATGTGGGTCTTTATTCAATTTATGCAGCAAAAAAAAAAAATTGTAAGGTTATCGCATTTGAACCATCTGTGTTTAACTTAGAATTAATTGCACGTAATCTTTTTTTGAATGATTTGCATAATCGAGTCAAAATAGCGCCATTCGCTTTAAGTGATGGATTGGGTACAAGTCTAATGTATATGACCACAACGGAATGGGGAGGTGCTCTTTCTACTTTTGGTAAAGAAGTCGGTTGGGACGGTAATAGGATAAAAGACATTTTTGCATTTCCTACATTCGGTGCTAGCTTGGATCAAGCAGTATCTGTTCTTAAATTTCCACCTCCTGATTTTATCAAGATAGATGTGGACGGCATAGAGCATTTCATTCTTCAGAATGGAGTCAATGTTTTAAAAATGATTCAAGGTATCCTAATAGAAATTAACGATGATTTCACTGAACAAGCAAAACTATCCAGAGCCTGCTTGGAAGGGGCTGGCTTAACTCTTTTGGAAAAAAGACATAGCGAAATGTTTGAGGACGGTAAATTTTCTAACCTTTACAATCAAATATGGATAAGAAAATGAAAAAGATAGATCAAATATA
Organism: Nitrospina sp.; assembly: GCA_018665625.1. The sequence goes on from JABJCF010000055.1 coordinate 6,270, forward strand.
TAATCGAGAAAGAAATGATAGTAGCACTTATAATCGGGCGTAAAGGAAGTAAAGGTTTTCCTGGTAAAAACACTATTCCTATTAACGGTCAGCCATTAGCTTGGTATCCAATGCAAACAGCATTGGCTGTCAATGAAATTGATAGTGTTTATTTGTCCACCGATGATCCTAATTTAATGAATATTGCCTCTGGAATTAACATTAATATCATTGACCGCCCAGAAATTTTGGCTAATGACCAAGCTCTTGGGGAAGACGCCTATGTGCATGGTTATGAGGAAATATGTAATCGTGAGAAACAAGAAGTTGAATTGATGGTTCTTTTGTTCTGTAATGCTGCCACGATTAATGTTAAGGCGATTCGAGAAGGGATTGCTTTATTAAGGAATGATTCAACGTTTGATTCAGCAGTAACCGTTTCGCGTTACAACATGTGGTCTCCGTTGAGAGCAAGAAAGTTAGATGATAAAGGAAGATTAAAGCCATTTGTACCTTTCGAAATATTCGGAGATCCAAATACTTTAAATTGTGATCGAGATTCCCAAGGAGATGTTTTGTATGCTGATATGGGTTGCTCGATCGTCCGTCCACATTGTCTAGAAAATTTAGTTGACGGGATGCTTCCTCAAAAATGGATGGGGCGAAGTATAGCACCAATCTATCAGGAGGCTGGATGTGATGTTGATTATGAATGGCAAGTTCCGGTGGCGGAATGGTGGATTAAAAAATATTGGGATGTAGACAATATCAAACTAAAATAAAACTAATGATAAATAAAACCAAAACTTACAAAAAAAATCAGAGCTTTGAGAATTTTTACTCAGCTCGGGAAGATAGCTGTTTAGCACAAAAAAAACGTGCAATAACAATCTTGAAAGAATTAACAAACTGTTCCGAGAAGTCTCGAAACTACTACGAAGTTTTACTAAGAGTCCAAAACGATTTGGAGTCTGAAGCAGACTCAATATTTAAAATTACTGTTTTCATCGCAGATGAGATGTGCCTGTTGGAAGATAGTCAACTGCCAGATTATCTCTACCACCGTTATCGGTACGATATTTTTCCTGAAAAAAAAGAGTTGGACGACTATCCACCTTATTTGCAAATAGAACCCGCCTCAATATGTAACTATCGGTGTGTTTTTTGCTATCAGACAGATAACATTTTTAGTAAGAAAAATTCTGGATTCATGGGAACTATGGATTTTGAAACTTATAAAAATATTGTCGATCAGATCGTTGGCAAAGTACATTTTTTGTCTCTCGCCTCAAGAGGAGAACCATTGATTTGTAAAGATTTACCAGAAATGCTGGATTACAGCCTCAACAAATTTCTAAATCTTAAAATAAATACGAATGCCTCCATGTTGACCGAAAAACTATGCCACACACTGCTTAACGGAGCAGTCCGAACTGTAGTTTTTTCAGCCGATGCCGCAGAAGAACCACTTTACAGTAAAATGCGTGTTAACGGTAATTTAGAACGGGTTTTGAAAAATATAGAACGCTTCCAAAATATACGCGAGAAACAGTACCCTCGAACAAAACTCATCACCCGTGTCTCCGGAGTACTATTTGATAAAGAAAAACAAAACATGGATTCTATGCAGAATCTTTGGGGGAACTTAGTCGATCAGGTCAGTTTTGTATCATACAATCCATGGGAAAATATTTATGATGCAAAACCGAACAATATTAAAAGCCCATGCTCTGATTTATGGCGAAGAATGTTTATTTGGTATGATGGGACAGTCAACCCTTGTGACAGTGATTATCGATCTACCCTTAAGATTGGCTCAATACTGGATAATCCGGTTAATACTTTATGGCATTCTTCAAGATATGAAAGTTTACGGGCTACCCATATAAAAAAAATGAGGTCAGGGATGAATCCTTGTTCCAAGTGCGTAGTTACCTGATTCATTCCGTCACAGAGAGATAATTTAATGAAAAGTGTTATGATAACTGGGGCTTCCTCTGATATTGGGCTGGAATGTGTGAAAACTTCTCTATTAGAGGGGCAGGATGTCTGTGCTGTTTTTAGAAAAAAAACTGATGCGTTGAGCAAGTTGAAGGAAACATTCAAAGAAAGATTAGAGTTATTGAAAGCTGATTTTATTGAGAAAGATCAAATTGAAAATTTATTGGATAAAATATCTTCTAGAGAAAAGACCATTGATTCATACATTGGGCTTGCAGCAATGAGAGATGACATAAATTATGAAGATATCTGTTACGACGACCTTATGAAGCATTTTAAGGTAAATGTGATTCCTAATACGTTAATCGTCAAAGCTTTAGGTCCGGCTATGTCCCAAAAAAAATGGGGACGCATTGTCATAGGCGGTAGTATTGGAGTAAAATTTGGAGGGGGAGCATCGTCTTATAGTTATTCTTTGACAAAATATACGAATGAGTTGATACCAAGTATTGCTAAAAAATGGGCAAAATATAATGTGCTTTATAATATCGTAAGAATTGGAGTTACTGATACCAGGAGAATCCGAAATGATGGAAAGATTAAATTAGAAAAAAGAGCAAAGATAATACCAATGGGAAGGCCGGCTTCCCCTACAGAAATTGCTAATTTTATATGCTGGCTAGCTTCTTATCAGAATACTTATATTACTGGCGAGACATTATCAATTGCCGGCGGTGAATAATGAAATTTGAAATATGGAACAAAGAAGATCATGCCCCTGATAATCAGAATGTAATTATATGGAGCGGGTACGTTGGAAAAAAGGGGCAATTAGCTACCCTAAAAGTCTTGGAGAAAAACTCTGATCAGTTGCGCTCATTCTATGTAAAATTTGTTTGTGATATAGGAAAACTTAAAATTCGGGGAAACCAGCTTGTCAAGTATTTAGTTTTGGATTCAGGATTCAACTTGTGGTGGATGTCTCTTCCAGTCGAAAAAAGCACATTCAAATCGCCAGGAATTCTGGATTCTTTACGCTTATATGCTATCGGAGAAGAATTGTGTAAGCGAGGTTGCAAGACAATTTTGTATATAGGGGCAAAAGTATCTGTGGCAGAATCACTTCGATTTTTTTGTGAACAGAAATATATTAGTTTTGTTTTCCGAAAAGAAAAACAAACATCTCTGAAACCGCTGTTTCGTCGAATTTGGATGTTTCTACCTGGTACTTTACAGTCTCTGACTTATCTTGCACATTATTTATTCAAACGCTTGGGATTAAAAAAAAAAATCCTGTTTGGTTTACCTCACAGGATTCCGTTTTCTTTTTTTCCTACTTCTCCCACTTAGACCGTAAATCCTGCACGGCTGGCAATTTTTACTCCAAACAGTGGGAAGTTTTGCCGGAACTACTTCGAAGACAAGGGAAAAAACTTAACTGGTTGCATCTTTTTTCATTTAGTTCAACCGTTCCAAATACGGCGACCGGAAATAATTGGCTACAAGTTTTCAACCGCAATACGGATACTCAAGGTAATCACGCCTTTCTGGATGCTTTTTTGGGATGGGAGGTTCTTCTTAAAGTCTTACATGACTGGAGCAAACTTCAAATTCGCTATCTTTGGCTAGGAGGGGAAGTGGAGCAGGCAGTATCTTCTCATCCACATGGCTGGTTATGGCCTACATTGAGAGCAGACTGGAAGGATTCAGTTATCGGTGTAACTGTCATGCAAAATTTACTTTGGATCCACCTTTTCGACAAGGCTTTATCCATTATTCCTCACCAGCAGTTGGGATTATATCTGTGCGAAAATCAAGGGTGGGAACGGGCGTTTATTTACGCTTGGAGAAAACATGGACATGGTACTTTAATCGGTGTCGCACACTCCACAATCCGTTATTGGGATTTGCGTTATTTTGACAGATGTCTTACAAATTCCTCTGGATTCTTGCAAGACCTGCCTCAACCGGACAAAATCGCAGTCAACGGGCCAATGGCTTGGAAAAACTTGGAAGAGGCAGGACAAACAATGACAAATTATGTTCAAGTCGAAGCACTGCGCTATTTGTATCTAAATGACTTGAGTACACAGACTAGAAATTCTTTTGACAAAATAATAACAAAAAAACAAAAACTGATATTTTTGCTCTTGGGAGATATAAAACAAGATACTACCAACAGGATGTTAGCTGAAGTAGAAAAGGCTTTTCCGTCTTTTCAAGAAAAGTACGACATTTGGGTTAAGCCGCATCCGGCCAACCATGTTAATTTAGAGTGTTATCCTAAATTGGAGGCAGAACTAACATCTCAGCCGTTGGCAGAACTTTTTACACAAGTTAATCTCGCGCTGGCTTCGGTTCTAACCTCTTCTGCTTTAGACGCTTTTTGCGCTGGTATTCCAGTAATTAACTATCTTGATCCTTACAACTTTAACTTAAGTTCGTTACGAGGGATTCCGGAAGCAAAATTCACTAATTCGGCTGACGAAATAGTTGAGGCGGTGAAGCAAGTAGAAACAGGCAAGTGGCAAAGCGGTAAACCGGAAGATTTTTTCTGGATGGATCCCGAATTACCACGTTGGAAAAAATTACTGAAACTTGATCTCTGTGAAGAAAAATATGAAATTTAATAAAGCTAAAATCAAAGTTACTTCTCGTTCTTTTTCTAGACATCCAGTATTGAAAAAGGAGTTACTGGAGATCTTCCCAAATTCAGTCTTTAATACAGACGGACCAGCAGGTGGGTTGACTGATATTGTTGAGTTTCTAAATGATGCTGATGGTACAATATTAGGGTTGGAAAAAATTGGTCGTTGTGACATGCAACAACTCAATAATTTGAAAATAATTGCTAAATATGGCGTCGGTCTTGATAACTTAGATGTAGCGTCAGCAAAGAAGTTAGGAATTGAAGTCGGTTGGACGGGCGGGGTGAACAAGCGTTCCGCTTCCGAACAGGCGTTAGGGTTTATGCTTGGTCTGTGCCGTAACTTGTATTTTTCAGCCATTCCGCTCAAAGAGGGACGATGGGAAAAGGAAGGCGGAAGACTATTGAGCGGAAGTTGTGTCGGTATTATCGGTTGCGGACATATCGGAACAGATTTGATTTATCTTTTGCAACCATTTAATTGCAAGGTTCTGATTTGCGATATTTTGGATAAAAGAGACATTGTTGATACTTTAGGAGTAACTCAGGTGTCACAAGAGGAATTGCTTGCAGAAGCAGATATTATCTTGTTGCATGTTCCATTGACTGATTTAACTCAATCAATGGTCAACGAAGAATTTCTTCAAAAAATGAAACCAACTGCGTATCTGGTAAACAACAGCCGTGGCCCTGTAGTTAAGCAACAAGACTTGAAAAAGGCTCTACAGAAAAATATAATTTTGGGTGCTGCAATTGATGTTTATGAGTCAGAACCTCCAGATGATCTTGAGTTTCTCGCTCTTCCAAATCTAATAGCAACTCCACATATCGGTGGTAATGCTAATGAAGCCGTGTTGGCCATGGGAAGGTCTGCAATCAGCCATCTCAAAAATTATTTTGGGGATGGAGCATGAATTTCCAGACATTTAAAAATAAAACTGTACTTATTACAGGACATACTGGATTCAAAGGCTCGTGGTTAGCAATTTGGTTGCACTCACTCGGTGCAAAAGTAGTTGGAGTTGCTTTAGACCCACCTTCTGTACCATCTCTTTTTGAGGTCACAAATCTACATGAAATTATAGAAGATTTTCATCTTGATATTCGTGAGGGTGATGATTTGAAAGAGCTTGTTATGCAAGTTAACCCAGACTTTGTCTTTCATTTGGCAGCACAGGCTTTGGTTCGACAGTCTTATATTGATCCAGTCGAAACTTATCAAACAAATGTGTTAGGGACAATAAATCTACTTGAAGCTATGAGGCCATTAAGAAAACCTTGTACTGCAATCTTGGTCACCAGTGACAAATCTTACGAGAATGTTGATTCGATTTGGGGTTATCGTGAAAATGACTCGCTGGGTGGTTCTGACCCTTACAGTGCCTCAAAAAGTGCCTCTGAATTACTAATTCG
>JABJCF010000487.1 GCA_018665625.1 Nitrospina sp.
TACCCCACTTAAAAAATTGATTTTTAGTTTTTGCCTAACCATAAATTTGATGGGTTGAAATTTTATTGGGAAAGGATCAGATTTTTATCTTTAATCTTTTTTAAACAACAATTACTACCTATATAGTAATCCGACTACCGGGATTTTCAAAATTGGTTTTTCACTTTAAGGGGGAGGAAGTAAATGAGGCCAAATAAATTCTAAAACGAAAAACTTAACTAATAGGAAGAAGGAATAAGATTCCAACAACTCATAAGTTGGATCTAAACTGGATGGAGGGACAAGCCTTAGCTTTTTCGGAGTCGACTCAATTCTTTTTTCTCAAACTTTCTGAACTTTCCACGATTAGCGTCCTCAGGCATTCGGGTTTTTCGTTCATGCTGATTATGCATCCAGTCCTTTTCAATATAATGACAAGATCTGCATTCTCGTGCTTTTCTAAAAACACGACTTTTGTAAAGACCCCGTACATTTGAAACATGAAGAGGTGAATCAAAATCTTTGTGTATATGGCAGCTTTGACAATACTCGCCAATTACTTTATTGGCCTTTCCTGGTCGCAAATCACCCTTGAAAGCTTCTTCAACTTCCACATTGGTACAACCCATTAAAACTCCAAACAGAAGCGCAGAAAAAACGACACCGCTTCCTCTCAACCTTAAAAACCAGTTGAAAGGTTTTATGAGTTTTTGAAAGTTCTTCATTTCCAATTCCTAATTAGGGGTACCTTTAAAATACAAAGCAAATGAGCAACCTGACCTAAATCGGTTGGAAACGTATTTTCCTGTAATTTTTTAAGACTTTTCGGGAGTAACGCTTGGGTTGGTAACCTTTGCGAAGATACTTGCTCAAACGTGAAGGCCCATGGTTATAGGCCTCAAGTGCCAAAGTTAAGTCACCAAATCGAGCCACCATTTTATTCAGGTAATAGGCTCCCAGAGCTATATTCTTCTCTGGATCAAAAAGGGTCCGTGTCCCCTTCCACTTCAGGCGGGTTTCAGAAGCCAGGGCTATGGCTGTAGCTGGCTTTAATTGCATCAGTCCACGTGCTCCACGATTGGACTTAGCCCAATTATAAAAAGAGCTTTCGGTGATTATCAATGCTGTTAAAAAAAGAGGATCGTAACCATATTTTTTACTTTCTAAAAGTATCCATTCCGGAATGCGAACATCATTTTTTTCGTCTAGCCCAGTGTAATATTTAGAAATTACTTCCCCAATTCTAATTCTCACACGGTCTTCATAGACTTGCTCTTGTACAAGGCGCGAATCTTTAGCCTTGCTAAAAACAACGGTTTCCACCCGAGCCATATCCAAAAAGAATGGCGATAAACCACTAACGTAATATGGGGTTTTACCCGTAAAGAACCCTGTAAATGCTAAAATTAAAAAAACGGAAATTAAGTTTTTTGTTGTCTTTTTATTTGTCATAATTTCTTATCGGCTTTTAAGCTGGTAAACCTTATATGTCTTTGCCTGAAAGGTTTTATAGATTTTGAACGGACTGGGCGATCAGGTCAGAAACCCCTTTGAGGAAGAAAAGGAATCAAGGAGCTCTGGAAGTTTAAAACCGTAACCATTATATTAAAATAGTACTCAGGTTGTCAATTGAGCTTGCTAAAAACCATGGCAAAATACGATAAATTACCAAAAACGGTTTACTTTTAATGGGAAAATAAATATACTTTACCGTATAAATCATTGAATTTTATATAGTTACAAGATTTTTGGCGAATTTTTATCGATTGCCGGAAAAATACAAAAATGGCGGAAGACAAAGAAAATAAAAAAGATTTAGACGGTGATTCGGATCTAGACAATATGCTCGATGGTCTCATCAGCGGCGACAAGGAGGCTGAGTCTGAAGAAGCCAGCGAAAGTGCACCTGAGCCCGAACTCGATAACATGCTCGATGATCTCATCAGCGACGACAAAGAGGCTGAGTCTGAAGAAGCCAGCGAAAGTGCACCTGAGCCCGAACTCGATAACATGCTCGATGATCTCATCAGCGGCGACAAGGAGGCTGAGTCTGAAGAAGCCAGCGAAAGTGCACCTGAGCCCGAACTCGATAACATGCTCGATGATCTCATCAGCGGTGACAAAGAGGCTGAGTCTGAAGAAGCCAGCGAAAGTGCA
>JABJCF010000488.1 GCA_018665625.1 Nitrospina sp.
ACAAGTTCTTTATGGTAAAAGCAAAAACCAAGAAATCGAGGCGACCCTTCGGCAAATGCCTAAAAGACTAAATAAATTAAAGGTAGTGATTTAATTTAATCGGGGCGAGATCCTTCGACGGAGTTTATCCTGAGCCTGCCGAAGGACCTGGATGACAAGTCATGGGGATGGGGTCAACTAATTCAATCTTCAGTTTTACGTGAATGAAGGGCAAAGTGGAATACTCAAACCATAGAACCAAACGCCTTGTTTTGGATCTTGATCTCTTAGCGTTCTCTGCGTCTTGTATGTTTATTTTCTATCGATGAGTTATGTGATAGTTAGTATAGCAGGTCTCTCCTGCAAGAGAGACCTGCCGGGCGATAGGTCGATCTGCGTCGGTTCTTTTTTTGAAGAACGAGCAAAGTAGGACCGTCGTCATGGTTCATTGTGTCGAACAGTTACGAGGCCCCTGAACCAGGGAGGCCGCATACAAGGAGGATATCCTATCATGACAAATCAATCATTAACAATTGGCATCGATGTTGGAAAAATGTTTCTTGATATTCATATTCACCCCGTGAACCAGAGCTTCCGGTGTGATAACACCAAGGGTGGTCACAAAACCTTGTTGGCTTACTTACAAGAACATCAGGTTCCCGAAAACTCCGTGGCAGTTTTAGAAGCTTCTGGCGGTTATGAACGTCCCGTATGGATTTGCTTGCAAAGCGCAGGCTATACCGTCCACCTAGTACAACCTATGCGAGCGCGGAACTTTATCCGCGCACGCGGCATATTGGCAAAAACAGACAAAATAGATGCCCAAGCATTGGCTTGCTTTGGAGCATCTGGTTTGACAAAAGGTACCACCTTGCCTGATAAAACACAGTTGGGATTGCGCGATCTTAGTCGGTCGCTACAAAACTTACGTAAACATGCCGGACAGATCAAGGAACAGATCGAAAAAGCAACTCATCCTATAACCGTCAAAGCTCTCAAGGCTCTTCACCGCTCCTGCCAGCGTCAAGCCGAAAAGCTAGAAAACGTTTTACAAAATATGATTGAGGAATGCCCTAAGCTTTTTAACCTTACTCAATTGTTTTGCTCTATGCCTGGGATCGGAAACTATACGGCCATGATCTTGGTGGCTGAATTACCTGAAATAGGACAATGTAGTAAAACTCAGATCGCCGCTTTGTCTGGACTAGCTCCATACACGAAACAAAGCGGCGCATGGAAGGGGAAAAGTCACATTGCGGGAGGAAGAAAACAAGTCAGAAACGCTCATTATATGGCTGCTCTTTCGGCTGTTCGCTATAATCCACCTCTCAAAACTTTTTATAATAGGCTTAAAGATAATGGAAAAACTTTTAAAGTCTCAATCACCGCTACCATGAGGAAAATGATCGTCGCATTAAACTCTATGGCTAAAAATAACTCCGCTTGGGAAACAAACCATGCTTGACTTCTAACACAGTTACTTTGCGGTAAAAAATACTTTCAGTTCAAATTGCAGGCGCAGTCTTGGCAATATCCATACAAAATGATCCGATGCGACTGCGAAAGAAAACCGGATTTTTTTTCTACTTCTTCTTGACTTGATTCCGCAAAAGGATAATCTACTTCGACAGCCATACCGCAAATAACGCATACCAACCTATCTCTGATAGTTTTTTCAGTAGAAATAACTCCTTCGAGTTTTTTATTTTTTAAATCATCCTTCGCTTCTATTACTTTATCTAAAGCCATCTTCTATTCCTTGTTTTAAAGAGATTGAGGAAAAACTTAAATTTCCCCCAAAAAAAATATAAAAAAAAGTATTGACATAATCTTTAATCAAAATAATAATGAAAATCATTATTAACATCAAGAAAATAATTAATAGTTTAGAGTTAAAGCCTTAATGAGAATAAAACAACACTCAAATGACATCCAGAGAAGTTTAATATCCTTGAATCTCACGTTTGTTGTCGTCTTTCCTAGATCCACTAATAACTAAAAAAATTTGACCAAAAGTTGATAATGAAACTCAAAACTACTATCAATAAGATATTTTCCTACACTTTTAGCCAATTCACATTTTTATTCTGCAAGAGGAGCCCGGGTATGGAATCCACAAAAACTAAAAACGGTAATCAAATAAATTCAAATATCGCTGTTCGTTGGATTGAAAAAAATTGTTGCCTCCATCCTGACCACGATCTAAAAAATGCGGTTCTTTATTTGAACGCATTGAGC
>JABJCF010000489.1 GCA_018665625.1 Nitrospina sp.
ACCAGCGGCCACACGGAATTCTATAAGGACAACATGTTCTCTAATATGGATATTGAAGGACGGGAATATGTCATGAAGCCGATGAACTGTCCTTTTCATATTCAGATATACAAAACCAAGTTAAGAAGTTACCGCGACTTGCCTGTTCGGTTTGGAGAGCTGGGAACGGTTTATCGCTACGAACGTTCTGGCGTGTTGCACGGCCTTTTGCGGGTGCGTGGGTTCACGCAGGATGATGCGCATCTTTTCTGTCGTCCATCGCAAATCGAAGAAGAGATCACCAAGGTTCTCGATCTCATTGTTTATATTTTGCAGTCGTTCGGATTTCACGAATACAAAATTTATTTGAGCACGCGTCCTGAAAAATCTGTCGGAACGGATGAAGGATGGGAGTCTGCAACGAAAGCTTTGGAAACCGCACTGAACAATAAGAAACTGGATTTCGAAGTGGACCCTGGCGAAGGTGTTTTTTACGGTCCCAAGATCGACATAAAAATTAAGGACAGTCTGAATCGCTATTGGCAGGTCTCAACGGTGCAGGTGGATTTTAATCTCCCTGAAAAGTTTGATATCAGTTATATTGAAGAAGATGGTCAGCGTCGTCAGCCGATCATGTTGCACCGCGCCCTTATGGGCTCGTTGGAACGGTTTTTTGGTTGTCTGATCGAACATTATGCTGGTGCTTTTCCGTTGTGGTTGGCTCCCGTTCAGGTCATAATGTTGCCAATCACCGATAATCATGCTGAATATGCTAATAAAATAGCCGAACAGCTTGAAGAATCAGGCATTCGTGTAGAAAAAGACTTGCGAAATGAGAAGATTGGGTTCAAAATACGCGAGGCCCAATTACAGAAGATCCCTTATATGATTGTTTTAGGGGACAAAGAAGTGGAAGCTTCCACTTTGGGAGTTCGAAGACGACGATCCAAGGAAACACGGACCCTCGATTTGAAAACGTTTCTGGATGAAGTCAATGAAGCCGTAGAGAATCGGACGATTGACTCAGACGTTTAATTAATATTTTTAAAAGGGATGTTTTAAATTAACAAGAAACAGCGCATCAATAATATGATCCGGGTAAAGGAAGTGGCCGTCGTCTTGGATGATGGCGAGTCATTGGGTACCGTTCCTACCGAAGAGGCCATCGCAATGGCTGAAGACCGGAATCTGGATCTCGTGGAAGTAGCACCCAATTCCAATCCGCCTGTTTGCCGTATTATGGATTACGGTAAGCATAAATATAAGGCCAGTAAAAAGGCCCACGAGGCAAAAAAGAATCAAAAAATCGTTCATGTTAAGGAAGTCAAGTTTCGGCCCAACACCGATCAGCATGACTTCGATTTTAAATTGAAACATGTGCAACGATTTTTGGAAAATGGCGATAAAGCTAAAGTTGTCATTTTCTTTAAAGGTCGAGAGATTGTTCATCGCGAGTTCGGTCAGAAAGTTTTAGAACGAGTTGCCGAGCAAACCGAAGACATCGCTGTTATTGAACAAACAGCAAAACAGGAAGGCCGTACATTGGTTATGATACTGGCCCCTAAAAATGCTAAGTCGAAAAAAGGGAGTCCACCAAAAACCCCTAAGCCGACAGTAGCAGAAAAAAAGAGCGCCAATGAGGCACAACCGGCGGTAGCAGAAAAAAAGAGTGCCGATGAGGTGCAACCAGGATCAGAAGAGACGAGCACCGAAGCTGTGGTGCCTAATAATGAATAAGTAGGAGTTTACAATGCCAAAAATGAAATCAAATAAAGGCGCTGCTAAAAGGTTTAAAAGAACAGGCAGCGGAAAAATTCGCAGAAATAGTGCTTTCACCAGCCATATTCTGACGAGCAAAACCACAAAACGAAAAAGAAATTTGCGTAAATCCAGCATGATGGCTCCTGCCGATGCGAAACGCATTAAAGTATTAATACCTTATTAACCCTCTAGCGAGGGAGGCCGCTCTTCATTAGGTTAAGGAGCGATCGAAATTTATTGAGCGCATTACTGAGTAATTGCCGCTTTAACATTGAGAGAAGCAGCTGGCAAGAACGCAGTTAGCAAAAGGAGAATTTAGAAATGCCACGAGCAGTAAACGGGACTGTATCCCGAAAAAGACGAAAAAAAATATTAAAGATGGCCAAAGGCTATCGGAGCGTACGTAGCACCGCATTCCGAAAAGCTCGTGAAGCTGTTGAGCATGGCCTCTGTTATGCTTATCGTGACCGTAAAAATCGAAAGCGCGAATTTCGTCGACTTTGGATTGCCCGAATCAACGCAGCAGTTAGAGCAGAAGGAATGAACTATAGCCAATTCATGTATGGATTGAAAAAAGCAGATATCCAGTTGGATCGGAAAGTTTTATCTGACCTCGCTATTAATAATCAGGATACCTTTAAATCCTTGACCGAAACTGCCCGCGCTCAACTCGCATAAAATTTGGAATGCGCGAAACCCACTCCGCCCCCGATCGCGGGGCGTCGGCCGGAAACCTGAATGATTGAAACCATCAACAAGCTTCGTCAGGACTTCGATTCCCGCTTGGGTTCTATCTCAGACCCTAAACAACTCGAACAAATACGCATAGACTTTCTAGGAAAAAAAGGTCAGCTCCAGGGACTGATGAAAGAGTTGCGTAATGCGTCCCCCGAAGAAAAACCCAAGCTTGGAAAAGATATCAACATTCTCAAGCAGCATGTTGAGCAGGAATTAAATAACAAGGGTCAGGGCCTCGGTTCTAAATCTTCGGGTAAATCGGAAGAAACCTTCGACACCACTTTACCGGGAAGGCGAGAGCTGACCGGAACCTTGCACCCTATCACTCAGGTAATGGAAGAAATTACTTCCATATTTTTTGGTTTGGGATTCCAGGTTGAAGAAGGCCCGGAAATAGAAACGGACTATTATAATTTTGAAGCTTTAAACATTCCTAAAGACCATCCTGCCAGAGATATGCAAGACACTTTTTATATAGAAGATGAAACTGTTTTGCGAACACACACATCTCCGGTTCAAATTCATGTGATGGAAAATCGCGAACCGCCTTTACGCATTATTGCACCCGGAAAAGTTTATCGCTGTGATTCAGATGTCTCACACACGCCGATGTTTCACCAGATAGAAGGCTTGATGGTTGACAAGGGAGTGTCTTTCAGTCACCTGAAAGGAATCATGAATATTTTTCTGCAGGAGGTGTTTGGAAAGGATACAGAAATTCGGTTTCGGCCCAGTTTTTTTCCGTTCACCTGTCCCAGTGCTGAGGTGGATATTCAATGTGTCATGTGCAGTGGCAAAGGGTGCCGGGTTTGTTCGCAAACCGGGTGGTTGGAAATTCTCGGTGCTGGAATGGTAGACCCCGCTGTTTTTCAATCCGTGGGTTATGATCCGGAAAAGTGGACAGGGTTCGCTTTTGGTCTCGGCATAGAACGCATTGCCATGCTTAAATTTGGCATCAACGACATCCGCTTGTTCTTCGAAAACGATCTTCGCTTCCTCAAACAATTCCCCCACTAGCGTGGGGCGCAATAGGTCGGTGCCCGCCAGGCAAGAAGGGAACCGCCAAGACTTTTACTATAAGTTTGCTAACATTCCCTCCTACGGGAGTGGGCTGATCTTATGAAATGGTCTTCCCGAATAATTGATCTTATAGTTGGAGCAGGATTGATTGGAATCTCTGCCCTGGCACTACTCTACTTCGTTATCAACGAACGATTTGAATGGATTCCTGAACAGGCGCTTGAGTTGGTTCGTGACCCGGAAATCCTAAAAAGGCCGAAGGCAAAAAAATGTTCTGAGTGCCACAAAAATATTTACGAAGCCTGGAAAGAAAGTCGCCATTCGATTTCATGGACGAGTGAAACTTTTATAGAGGCCTCTGAAAATCGCACCAAAGAAAAATGCCTTCCCTGCCATGTGCCACAGTCGGTGCAAGGGGAAAAACCCAGCCCGCGGTTGGACCTGCGTGATGAAGGTATCTATTGCGTATCTTGCCATTTTATTGATAACAAAATGCAGGGACCGTATGATTTGCTGGCACCCCCCCACCCTACCTTTCGCAACCCAGATTATGTGCGCTCCAGTTTTTGTGGTTCATGTCATCAGAAAACGTTTAAGGAATGGCAGGGGACCAAAGTAGAAGACACCTGTCAGGACTGCCATATGCCGCGAAAGAAAGGCAGGCTGACTCAAAAAGCAGGACTCAACTTATTACATAAAAAAAGATGGGTGGGCGATCATCGTTTTCTGCATGGTAAAATAACGGAGATGGATGTGGTCATGGAAACAGGATGGGAAGAAAAGTTTTTTAACATCAGTCTCCAGAATCAAACCATACCGCATTCCGTGCCAACCGCTGATAATGGGGACCCGAGGCTTTATCTTTACATTAAGTTTTTTAACGAAGCTGGAGAGCAGGTTGATAGCGCTAAAGAAATTATTGCTCCGCAACAAGAAACAGCTTTGCCTTACAATAAAAAAGTAAATTATCGATATCGGTTGTTTGACCCTGTCGCAATGGCAGAGGTCGATTTAAAATATCAGCCAGCCTGGTCAAAAGAAAAAACAAGGGTATTTGCGAAGACGGTACCCCGATAAAAAATATTATTTAAATTTTTAGGAGAGTTTCAATGAATATTCCACGAATCCTTTTTTTAGCCATCGCAGTTGTTATTTTCGCAGTCCTTCCGGTACAAGCGAAAGATATGGTCGTTAAAGAGCCGCCCAAATCTTTAAACAAATATTACCCTCCTGAAAGTGACCAGCCCAAATGGATTCAGCAGATGCATAAGATGAGTACGCATTTCGGAGGTGTTTTCGTAAATCTAAAAGAAAAAGATTTTGCTAACGTCGACATGCATGCTGACAAACTGGTTGAAGAATATAAAAAGACTTCTGAGATGGTTCCTGAATGGGAAGAATATTTTGATATCCCAGCTGCAGAAGCTTTTGCGGCAGCCGCAAAAACTCATGACATTGCCAAGGCGGGTAAAGCATCGGGTGGACTTGGCAAAACTTGCGGCAAATGCCATGCAGAACAGGAAGTCTCGGTTTGGGCCAAATATCATTGGCCCCGTTTTAACAAAATCAAAGTCACCGATCCGATTAGTGAAAAGGAAGTAGAATTTGATGATTATATGGGAAGCATTTCCTCATCTTTTAAAGGTGTGACGGTCAACTTCGGTGAAGGCCAGTATGATCGTGCTGCAAAAGCTTTAAAAACTTTTAAGTCCCGATACATGGAGCTCAAATCAACTTGTTCCAAATGCCATGCCACTCAAGATGTAAAACGTTTTTATGTGGGGTCGGATGCTGATACCGCCTTCGCCGGGCTGGCCAAAGAACTCAATGCCGATAAGCCCAACCCTGGAAAATTCTGGAAAAATATTGGCTTGCTTGGAAAAACGGGATGCAAGCATTGCCATTTGGTGCATCGTACCAATTCGTTCATTCAGGAAATGTGGGAGAAAAAAGAAGAGTAGTAGTTCAAGTTGGGTATTTTCCCCCCATTGTTCTTTGAGTAACAGTTTTGTAAATATTTGCAGTTTCAAGGCTGGTTGGTTTAATTTTGGGCTTTTTCGGTGTAACATATGGTTTTATAATTGTTAATTGGTTTTTTTAGCAGGAGTAATTTATGGCGATTCGTCAAAAATTAAAGCTGGGGGACGTTCTGGTTCAAGCAGGCGCTATAACCGCAGAACAATTGAGCCAGGCTTTAGCTCAGCAGAAGCAGAAAAATATTCCGCTAGGCCAGGCTTTAGTTGAGTTGGATTTTATCACTGAAGAAAAATTCCTGACGAGTTTGGCGAACCAGTTAAAAATTCCATACTTGGACATGCAGGGAGTCAAAATTTCCCAGGACGCAATTCGCAAGGTTCAGGAAAGTGTTGCGCGAAAGCATAAGATAATTCCTATTTCCATTGAAAATGGATCTTTAAAGTTAGCCATGACTGATCCGCTAAACATTTTCGCAGTGGATGAAGTAACGATTCAATCTGGAATGGATGTGGTGACAGTTTTAGCGGCAGAGTCTGATATTGAACGTGCCATTCAGGAACAATATGGAGTAGCCGCTTCAATCAAAGCGGCTGTAAATAGTCTAGGAGTTCAGGAAGAAAAGAAAGAAGAA
>JABJCF010000490.1 GCA_018665625.1 Nitrospina sp.
AAGGATAATAAAAATTTCCCCAAATTAGAGAGCATCTATTTCAACAAGCCTAAGCAAACAGAAGATTAATAAAACTGTTTTGCAAAGGGGGTTTCCGGTTAATACCGGGACCCCTTTTCTTTTTTTAATACTTTTTTAATACTACAGACAATAAATTATGTTTACAGGTGAAAAACCAGATTTATTGGATTTGATGCCTTTCCGCGAAGACAGTATTTATGTTGTGGGAAAAGATGGAGTGCCGCAGCATTGGGATGGTGAGGAATGGCTTCCGGTCAGAACTGAAAATACCAACCCATTAATGGGTATTTGGGGTCCGCACGAAAATTATATTTATGCGGTGGGGATCGGTGGAGTGGTTCTTTTTTACAATGGTAAAGAATGGCAACAGGTCGATACCGGTAGCTACGACTCATTAAACTCTGTTTTTGGTTTTGATGAAAACAATATTTTTCTCTATGGTGTCGGCGGCCGAATGCTTTATTGGGATGGCGAGAAATGGGATTACCGCGAGCCGAATACCATCCATGACCTCTTTGGAATGTGGGGTGAAGATATTGAACATATATATACGGTCGGAGGCGAGGGTATTTTCCGGTTTTATAATGGCAAAGAATTCCTGCGCAAAGATGAATTGACGGATGAGACTGTTTCGCTGTTCGGAGTATGGGGTACGCGAACCGATAATGTTTATATTTGTGGATCGCATGGAACCGTTCTTCATTTTGATGGAGAAGAGTGGAAGCCTATGGAAACGGGAACGGAAGAATACCTCCTCAGCATCTGGGGAACTTCTGATGAAAACATCTTTGCGGTAGGAGATAACTCCATCATGCTGCATTACGATGGTAAGGCGTGGTCCAGGATAAATCCCTTGAAGGAAGAGTACTTTACAAAAGTAAAAGGTTTAGGGGAAGACAGTGTCTATGTGGCAGGAGAAAATGGAACGGTGCTTCGATATGATGGAACGCAATGGCACGATATGTCTCTCTGATTTTTAATGAAATTTTTATCGGCAAAAGCCGATTGGAGCTTTTATGTCTGAATTGACCACCAATCATTTACTTTCAATTTTTGGATTGGATGAAAATAATATTTTTGTAGGCGGCGCCGATGGAACTATGCTGCATTTCGATGGCAGCGCATGGTCTTCAATGGAAACGGATGGTCGCTGGACGTTCAAGAACATCTGGGGCAGTGCCCCGGATAACGTTTTTGCTGTGGTTACTGATGGCAGAATTCTTCATTACAATGGTAAAACCTGGTCGCCCATGGAAACCGAAAAACTTCCGCCAATGACGGGAATTTTTGGCCTGGCGTCCGATGAAATTTATGCCTGTTCGCGATTGGGTAAAATTCTTCGCTACGACGGTAGCAGTTGGAAGTTCACGCAAACTGGAACCGATACGGATGTGACCCGGCTCTGGGGGTGTAAAGAAAGTGGCATGATCGCCGTTGGATATGATGGATTGGTTCTGAAACAGGATGGCGAAAAATGGCATCGAATGACATTTAACTCCAACGCAGAGTTTTATGGGGTTTATGGGTTCGGTCCCGACAATATTTATATGGTTGGCTCTGAGGGGGCCATATTTCATTACAATGGGGCTGAGTTTATTGAAATGGCTTCCCAGACAATGGAATTTTTTCTCGATGTCTGGGGGCCTTCATCAGAAATGGTTTTTGCCGTTGGTGATGAAGGCATGATCCTATATCTGGATGGAGACCAATGGACTCGGATCGAATCCAATACCAAGGAATATTTCTCCTCTATCTGGGGGAGCTCCGATGAAAATATTTATGCGGTAGGTGACAATGGCTTGATCCAACATTGGAATGGAGAAGACTGGAAACCGGTTGAAGGATGAGTGCTCTATAATTTCTATCCCCTTGCTCTATCGGGGCAAGCCTCCGCAAACTGCTTGACACCTGCTTAGGACCGATGTTAAGGTTCTAACTCTTTGATATTATTCAATTTTATCATTAGGCATCGACCACCCGAGTGGCTGAAAGGGCGCAGGTTTCCTGTGCTTTTTTTATTACTGATTTTATTAGTTTCTGAGTTGTATTGAAATATGTTCAAGCCTTCACTAGAAGAATTTAAAAAGCTGTCGAAATCAGGGAACCTCATTCCAGTATATAAGGAGATTTTGGCTGATCTCGATACACCTGTTTCTGCTTATATGAAAATCAGCGATGGCGAGTATTCTTTTCTTCTGGAAAGTGTTGAGGGTGGGGAAAAATGGGCGCGATATTGTTTCCTTGGGTGCGACCCTGCTGTTGTGGTGAGTAGCAAAGGAAACAAAATAACGATTGATGAAAACGGAAAACGGCAAGAGAAGCCAGTTGGCTCTGGAACTCCTTTAAGTGCGATTAAGGATATATTGGCCCGTTACAATCCTGTTTCTGTTCCAGGATTACCCAGATTCTATGGCGGAGCCGTCGGATTCATTAGCTACGACATGGTGCGATTTTTTGAAAAGCTGCCGGAGGACACGGTAGATGATCTTGATGTGCCAGACTCACAGTTCATGATCACCGATACGATGTTGGTATTCGATAATGTTTCTCAAACAATTAAGATGGTTTCCAACGCTTTTATCGACTCAGATGATCTTGAAGCTATTTATAAAGAAACCATTAAAAAGATCGATCGTTTAGAAGGGAAACTGAAAACGCCACTTAAGGTTTCAACTCAGCAAAGCGAAGAAGAGGTGGATTTAACGTTTGAATCAAATTTTGAAAAGGAAAAATTCAAAGAAGCTGTCGATAAGGTCAAACAATATATTTTAGAAGGGGATGCAATTCAGGTTGTTCTTTCGCAGCGCTTGAGCTTTCAAATTAAGAAAAATGCTTTTGATATTTATAGGGCTTTAAGAACGGTTAATCCCTCGCCTTATATGTATTTCCTGAAATTTGGTGATGTTCAGGTCGTCGGTTCTTCACCAGAAATTTTGGTTCGCCTGGAGGAAGAAAAAATTGAAGTACGACCCATAGCTGGAACCCGAAAGCGCGGTAAAAACGAAGAAGAAGATCTGGCTCTGGAAAAAGATCTTCTACAAGATGAAAAAGAGCTTGCTGAACATATAATGTTAGTGGATCTCGGACGCAACGATTTAGGGCGTGTGGCCAAAATCAGTTCTGTAGAAGTTAACGAAAGTTTTACAGTTGAGCGTTACTCTCATGTCATGCATATTGTTTCTAATGTCCGCGGTATTTTAAAGGAGGGGCTGGATTGCTTTGATGTTTTGGAGGCTACTTTTCCAGCAGGCACAGTTTCCGGTGCTCCCAAAATTCGTGCTATGGAAATCATAGAGGAAATGGAACCCAATCGACGTGGCCTCTATGCCGGTTCTGTTGGCTACATTGGTTTTTCAGGGAATATGGATACTGCTATTGCCATCCGAACGCTTGTTGTGAAAGATCAAACCGCTTATCTGGGAGTCGGTGCAGGCATCGTTGCCGATTCGGTACCTGAAAGCGAATATGAAG
>JABJCF010000491.1 GCA_018665625.1 Nitrospina sp.
AGTTTAATATCATTCTATAATGGCTTTCGCGTTCGTCTTTCTCTACTACCTCAGCCTTAATCGCACATGATGTTTTTACAATATGAGCAAGGCATTCATTATCCAGTTGCAGAATTTTTTCTGTATTCTTCTCCAGATACTCGAAAAGGCTGGGATCAGAAATGACACCGTATTTAATTACCTCAGCGAGCCCGGCTCGAAATTCATTTTTTGGAAGGGTCTGCAAAGTACCTAAATCTGCAACCACCAGACGCGGCTGATAAAATGCGCCAATCATGTTTTTGCCTTTGGGATGATTGACCGCAGTTTTCCCACCCACGCTACTATCGACTTGAGACAATAAAGTCGTGGGCACCTGGACAAATGGAATACCTCGTTGATAGGTGGCTGCGACGAACCCCACCAAATCCCCTATTACGCCACCTCCCAACGCAACCAGAACGGTCTTTCTGTCGCATCGCAAATCTAAAAGCCGGTCAAATATTTTTTCTGCCTGTTGCAGTGTTTTTGAAGTTTCGCCCTCTGGAACCTCAATGACATCTGTAGTCCAACCCTGATCTTTAAATCCGGATAGAACCTTTTCGCCATAGAGCTTAAAAAGGGAAGGGTGGGTGATTAAAACAATTCGACTGGGCTGAAGAACCTGGGAGAGAAACTTCCCTACTGACCCTAGAAGTCCTGAGCCAAGGAGGATGTCGTAGCTTCTTTCGCCCAGATCAATATTTAAACTTTGCATAAATGGGAAGTCTTTTTCTATTGAGGGAATATGGTTATTGAGTTTTACTTTCCCTTAATTGTAACCATTGTCAACAATAGTCGGGGTAACGAAAATTAACAATTCGCTAATTGTATCGCTTTCGTTAAAACTTTTAAACAAAACTCCAAGGAAAGGGATCTTGGAGAAAAAGGGCACTGCCTTCCTATTATCGACTATGTTGCTCTCATAGATACCCCCTAACACAGTGGTATCGCCATTGCCCACCAACACCTCAGTGTGAGTTTCTTTTGTAGTGATGGTAGGAATTCCCGCAATAGTAAAAGTCGTAAAGTCAGCGGCGTTTTTAGTAGCGTCAATGGTCATATAAATTTTTTCATCAAACGTCACGTGCGGCAAAACAGTCAGACTCAGTTCAGCATCAATAAATTCTGTTGTAGTTCCATCAGTAGAAACGGTTTGGTAAGGAATTTGGCGACCACTTTTTATTCTAGCTTCTTTATTATCTGCAGTAGTTATCTTCGGGCTTGAAAGAATACGTCCTTTACCCTGAGTTTCCAAAGCTTCCAGTTGAGTGGCCAACGATACCCCTTTGGCAATGCTCCCCAATGTCAAACCGAAACCGGATACGTTCCCTAACCCAGCTGCACCGATATTAATCTGTTGCCCCAAGTCTACCAAAAAGCCTCTGCCTGTGGTCGCCGAATCTGGGCTCGCCAATAAAACCGCATTCGGGTTATTGGTTTGGGCCAAACTTCCGGTAAAACCCCACTGAATTCCCAATTCCTGCGTAAAGGATTTGCTGATCTCTACAATTTTTGCTTCAATTAAAACCTGCGCTGTAGCAACATCTAGAACGCGGATGGTCTCTAACATATCATCGACATGTTTTCGAAGGTCATTCAAAATAATAGTATTGGTTCGAGCATCTACTGTAATGCGAGCATCGACTCTCGTGCTTTTTAATGCATTCAGACTGGCCGAAAGATCGGTGATGTCTGCATTGTTTACCCTTACCACTTCGGTAACCAGGTCCTGAGCGTTTCTTTCCGTCGCAAGGTCTGTGGCAATTCGAGCTTTTTTAGCGGTACGTCCCGCCTCTTCTGCGGCAAGAGTCGCTTGAGTTGCCACCCGTACAATATTACTTCCCAGACACTCTCTTCCCAAAGCGTTATTGGCAAGAATTATTTCCATCGCCTCATTCCAGGGAACATCATTCATTCGCATATTTACGTTGCCAGCCAACCCCGGCGAAAGAATGATATTGAACCCGCTGATATCTGCAAAAATTCGGATTAAATTTCGTATATCCGCATCTTGGAAATCTAGAGTAATGGTTTCCTTTTTTCCATATAACATTGGGTAACATGAATCATCAGGAATATTTTTGGATTCCTCTAAAATAGCGGCGGCATCTTTTAAATCTTCTGGCTCAGCCTTTTTAAATCCAGCATTTTGGTTTGAAGGATTTCCTTTGGAAACCTGAGCTACTTCCACAGCCGTTGACTGCAAACGCACCACCAGAGTATTTTTATTTGGCTTTTTTATTTCATAATCCGCCGCTTTATTGAGTGCAATTTCTAAACGCAGCACCCCGGCTTCTTCAAAGTGCAGCGGGCGAATAGATTCAACAAGCCCTTTATTTACCTGCATGGTGCCCGACAAGTCTCCCTTATTCATATTAGGAAAATCCAACACCAAACGAAGGGGGTTTAACAATTTGAAAGCAGTGTATTGAATCGGGTGTGTTGTTTCAATAGTCACCACAGCATCCTGGCCCCCTGTTGAATCTGTATTTAGGGAAACGATTTTACCCAAAGGAGCCTTGGAAGCTTGTGCTTGAACAATATTGGTCTGACTCCCGCCCGAGGCAAGAATAAGGCCGGCACATAATATAAGCATTAAGGTAGTGGATTTTTTAAAAAGTTTCATACAATTCCCTCTATCCTTTTTAAATTTTTTGTGAAAACTCAATGGTTCTCTGGCGAGTCAAAATATTTCCCAGGTAGTCCCGAGATTTCTCAATAACAATAATTCTTTCAGACTGAACTTCATCAACGAACCCAAATCTCGGACCAATCAGGTCGCCAGTGCCAACCACATGCCCTTTGTTATCTGTAGTTTCAATCAAAGCCAGTGTCTTTGCATTTTTTGAGATGACCCCCGTCAAACGCAGGCTTTTATATTCTGCCTGCAAGGGAGTTTTTGAAATTTTTGTTTCATTGGCTTTTTCCAGAACCGTTCGGTAAGCCTCGATGATATCGGCATACTCATCATCGCTCATAGCTTGCAGATCTTCTCGATTATTAAAAATGCGTTCGTAATAATTCATTTTCCTAAACAACTCTGGCTGCTTCCTTTCGATTCTATCCATAACATATAGAGAGATTGGAGGAATATTTTCCAACTCGTTCCCGAATTGTCGCGGACTGGATAATGGTGCCGTTTCTTCGTTTTGCACAGGGCCATCATCAGTAAACAGAGGCTTAAAAGGATCGCGAAGTCGAACCAATAGATAGCGTTGACCTGCAGGCGCAAGTTCTCTTAACAGAGGAAACTCAGGCCCCCCTTCATCAATTTCAGCCAGCAAATCTCTTTGCACTCTATGGACACCCGTTAAAGTTTTTTTGGTTCCTTTTTTAAAACCCTGCAACTCGGAAAAAGAAAACCATTTTCCTGCAGGGGATTCGAGAAAAGCCGCATAGCTCTTCAAATCCTGTTCCCTGATATTTCTGTAAGCAAAAAGTTTTTGATGCAACACCTGCTCTCGGATTGGTTCCACGATCTCGTCTTTTAGCATTCTTACAACTTTCACAATTCGTTTGCCTTGCAACAAATTGTTGAAAGGATACATTGCCTCAACATAAGCCAGAAAAAGGGATTTTATATTTCCAGACAAGGCTTCTGCTGATTCAATTCTCTCTACCACCAATAAACGTGACTCATTTGGCGGTTTGCTCATAATTCCTTTTGCAAATTTTTCCCGCTCAGTTTCACTTTCTGATGAAATCGCCTCTACATCCGCTTTTAAAAATTTTTGTCCCGTCTTACTTCTGAACCATTTAATAGATTCTTCCGCATGCTCTTGATCAAATTCTGCAATAAAAGTTTTTTTCATGTCGGCCCGAATTTGGCCAGGACCATTTCCATGCCGCATAAGGTTTTTGGCAAACCCAGTCTGGCTTGGCTTCAATGCCTTGGGATCAATTTTTTTATAGTGCCCAAGAGTCGACTCAACGTATTGATAACGATTATTCAACCCACTGAGCCAAAATAATTTTTCAATAGTCTTATTTTGAATCTTGCTCCCCGCCGGCATTGCACCCATTTTGGCGTGGGCCTGCCCCAAAACAAACAAGGAGACGTAAATTAGAAATAAAACTAGTAGTTGTTTTTGTTTTTTCATAATTCTTTTACCTTCAAATCAAGATTCTGTTGATGCGATCAATGACCTGATTTCTTCTTTACCTTTTTTTTCGGTTTTGCCTTTGGCTTTTTAGCTGCTTGCTGCTTTTCTTCCGAACCCTCTATAAAAGAGTATGTTTTCGCAGTCATTGCCGTTTGCAAAAGAAAAGCGCTCTGCCCCGTTGGGCCGTTTGGTCCAACAATGGGTACTTCCAAAGATTCGAGAGTTAAGTTTTCAAAACTTACAAGTTGTAAAAGGTTTTGCATGTACTCAAAAAAGTCCAACGTGCTCCACAAATCTCCTCTCAATCTAATTTGAAGAGGTATCTCTTTATAAAAATCATTCACTGAGCCTTCTTCGAGCTGGAAAGTTAACAACTCAATTTTTCGATTTTCTCCAAACCCAGAAACTTTCTGTAACAACTTAGGAAGATCATCGACAATGGGCATCTGTTTTTTATAAGCCTCAAGCTGGCCCGAAATTCTCGCCAAACTCTTTGCAGTTAAATCCCCTTTTCTTACAATTGACTTATGACGCTTTAATGTTCGTTCTGCCGTTTCCTTTTTTTTAACAAGTTTGGTGAGTTCGGTGTTGGTGGCACTGAATAGCGTAAAATAATAGGCGGCTATGACCACAAGACCCAACCCCACAGCACCCGCAATTAGATGCGAGAACTTTATATCCTCAAGAGTTTCGTAAGGAAGCTTGTCAAAAAATTTATCCATAAGACGGTTTATTTCTTTTTCTTCTTATTTTTCTTTTCGTCCGGCATATAGCTATAAGCCGTGAAAGAATATACGGGGTAACCCCCCATTAGTGTTTGTGTTGATTTTTGGAGAAATGTCATTTTGTAATATGGAATCTGCTGCAAATTTTTAATGTAATCCGCGATTAATTGTTCATTCAAAGCATTTCCGCTAATTTCAATAAACTCAAAAACCGCCTTCCCCTTTTTCTTACCTCTTCTCTTTTTTTTCTTTTTCTTTTTTCCTTTAGTCGGATTCGCGAAAAGAATTGTCGGGACTTTTTTATTGTCCAGCTTTGCTTTGGTTAATTGGGATACTCGATTTAACCAGACACCCGCTGGCACCGCCATGTTCAAGTCATTTACTATTTTGCTGACAGGAAATTGCTTTCCTCGCAATTGGTCTATTCCTCCAACAATATGTTCCTTGCGAGTTTGAGAGCTCTGCATTTTCTTAATTGCCTTTACCTGCGGCTCCAATGCTTGAACAGCTTTCTCTAATCTTTGAGTTTCTCCTCGAACCTTATCCAACTGAATCCGGGAAACTGCCCAATTGACCAGAACTAAAAGTACAATTGCGCAAACAATAGCTGAGGCTTTAACCACACGCTTTTGTATTTCAATTTTCCTTAGCTCTTCCCTGTAGTCGTGGAGATTTATATGGATCATCAGTAATCAAATCTCCTCGTTGCAAGGCCCATTGCAACTGCTGATAACCCTGTCAGCTCGGTTATCATTTCCCTGTCAAAGTTTTTAGGATTGATTTTTACTCCCTGCATTGGGTCCAGGTTTTCTACCGGTACTTTCAAAAAATCTGCCACAAATCCATCAATCCCTTGTATTAAGGATCCACCTCCCGACAAAAGAATTCGATCTACCTTTGCATTGGAAATGGTGGAAAAATAATCAAATGATTTTTGGATTTCTTCGAGTATTTTCTTATATCCCTGCACAATCAGCGCAAGTACTTCTTCCTGGCCCACTCCATCGGGCAGGTAACCGCCTTTAATGCTATGGGTCTGACTGAAGGGAACTTGAAATTTTGACATGAGCATGGTCGAGCAATATCCTCCCCCAATCGGAATATCTCGCGTGTAGCCTATTTGACCATTCTGTAAAATGTTCACATGTGTAAAAGAATCACCAAGATCAATTAAAGCCGTAGCACCCATTTCCGTAAGGTCTTTGTTTAACCGGGCAGCATTCATCAATGCAAAAACATCCAGATCAATAATGGCGGGCTTCAATCCCGCTTCAAGAAGAACATCGGTTCTTTCATCAATAACATCCCTTTGCACTGCGACCAGAAGAGCTTCAACCATAGGTTCATCAGAATCCCCATTTTCATCTTCAGAATTTTTTTCCTGTCTCTCTTCTTCTGTAGAGTTTTTCTCCTGAGCCTCTTGCTGACTGGCGTTCCCATTGACCGGACCCAGAACTTGGAAATCCAAAGCCACATCATTAATATCGAAGGGAATATACTGTTCCGCCTCTTCGGTAATTTTTTCTGACAATGCTTCTTCAGTCATTTGTGGGAATTTTATTTTTTTAATGAAAACGGCTTCTCCCGACACCGAGGCAACCACAAAGTTGGATTGAATTTTTTCGGCCTTGATTAGGCTAGAAAGGGCTTCTGAGACTTGATCTGGGTTTTTTATCGAGCCTTCAACAATACTTCCTTCCTCCAGCGGCATCATGCCAAGGCTGACCAATTCAAAACTCCCATTCTTCAATTGGGCAAGCTGCACCAATTTGATGGAATGCGAACCCATATCAACCGCGACCAGAGGTGTTTTCTTAGATAGAAACATATTTATTTTTACTTAAAAAAATGGCTCGAAATATCTACAAAACTAAAAAGCAAACCTTATACCAACCTTGCAAAACCTTGAAAAATAATCATAAATAAGTGTTTTTCATTATAAATATTTTTCTAAACCTATAAAATTGTATGAATTTGTATTTCTTGTTAAACAAAATCATACCTAAATTTATTTTTCTGCATTCTCTAAAGTTACTAGCTGAAGTTCCGATAATCGAGCTGTCCCCGTTTATCCAGAATCATTTTTTTTAGAGATTTTTCTTCAAAACCCCAAAAATTATCCCGGATTTCTATTCTTTCAATCTAATTCAGGCTTATTTCCGGCTTAATTTCTTCGGCAGCTGAGGAGGATTTCCATTTTCCTCTTCAAAAATTCGCGTTCTATCTGCCAATTTATATCCCAGAGCTAAAATAATCTTACGTTTGGTATCAAGCCGACATTCATTCCCCTTTTCAATCCGATCAATGGTTTGAACGGTGACATCCGCTTTTCGAGCTAGCTCAGCCTTACTCATCATCTTGGCTTCACGGATTTGTCGGACACTATTGGTGTTGGCCACAGTATTACCCCCCTTCAAATGGTTCTAATGCATAAGATTCTGCTGATTTAAATACTTTTTTTGGAATGTAATGACCTTATTTTAAATCCATCAATTTGTCAACAAAATTTTATGAACATATTAAAACTTAATGTAATTTTAACAAATTATATAGTAATTCTACGCATCCCTTAAAAACCATGAAAAAGGCCGGGATATTAAAGATCGGTTGAAAACAAAGACCAATTCCCTTACAGTCATCCCCTATGAAACAAGTATTTTTGGAAACCTTTGGATGCCAGATGAACGTCGCCGATACGGACAGGATGGAACTCATCCTCTTCCATTCGGGCTATCGCCGTACGCAGGAAAAAGAAGAGGCCGACCTGATACTGGTGAACACCTGTTCGATTCGCGAGAAAGCAGAGCAAAAAACTTTTTCTCTATTTGGCGGACTAAAGCCTTTAAAAGCGACTAACCCTGATCTTATTTTAGGGCTAACCGGTTGCATGGGGCAGCAGGACGGCGAAAAAATGCTTAAAAGAATGCCTTTTTTGGATTTTGTATTGGGTCCCGATCAGGTTGAAGGCATAGGAAAAGCAGTAAACCGAGTGCGTGAATCGGAAAAACCGTTTGTATGGACCGGGTTCGATTCTGAAAAAATTTATTCGATTCCAGAAATTTCAGAGGATCTACCGCAAAAACCGGGTCCCAGCGCTTTTGTAAACATCATTAAAGGGTGCGATAAGTTTTGCACCTTCTGCATTGTTCCTTTTACCCGGGGACGAGAAAAATCGCGCGAGCCCGAAGAACTGCATCAAGAAATACGCCATTTGATTAAACATGGGGCTAAAGAAATCATCCTGCTCGGCCAAAATGTAAACTCTTATGGCAAGCACGGCCTTAAAAATTCAATTCCATTTCACGAACTTCTTTACGGAATCGCAGATATACCCGGTTTACAGAGACTTCGTTTTACCACAAGTCATCCGAACGATTTCACTCGCGAAACCATTCGCGCTTACCGTGATCTCGATGTACTGGTAAACCATTTGCATCTCCCAATTCAAAGCGGCAACAATGAAATATTAAAAACCATGCGTCGCGATCATACGGTCGAAGAGTATCTGGAATTGATTGATGAATTAAAATCAGAGGTTCCCGACGTTTCCCTGACCACAGATATTATTGTTGGATTCCCCGGGGAAACGGATTCCCAATTTCAGGACACTTTAAAAGTGATGGAACGCGTGGGTTATAGCAGCAGTTTCATGTTTTCCTATAGCCCAAGACCGGGAACCCCGGCAAATGAAATGCAAGACTCCGTCCCAGAAGATGTTAAGAAGCAACGCCTCCAGGAAATCATTCAACTGCAAAACCGGCTGACTGAAGAGCAGGGGAAACTTTATCAAGGGAAAACGGTAGAAGTACTTATCGAAGGCAACTCATCTCGCCCGGGCTATGCTTTTAAAGGGAGAAATCCGCAGTACTGGAGGGTGAATGCAAAAAGCGATACAGGTCAATTCCAACCCGGCGACATAGTTCAAGTAAAGATTGAACAAACATCAGGCCACGGCCTAAGCGGAGTGGTTCAATAAATTGCGATGCGGGAATAAATATCCTCCTCAAGCATAGTGAGCTGAGGCACAACAACTTTAAGTGCGACTCTTAAATCTCGAACAAATTTCAGTTCTGGAGGCTCATCCCTAACAGAAAACCGGCTCAATGCGTCATTGCAAAACTGGTCGAGTTCGATAATCTGATTTAAAATTTCTGCAGGCAAATCTTCAAGCCCGACTTCCTGATCCTCCAAAAATCTCATTATTCCAACAAGACTCATTTTGATATCAACGCATTGCTCTCTAAGGTCACTAATAAGAGCCGACTCCTTCGTCTTGAGGTCTTCACAAATTTTAAACAAAAGCTCCCTCAAGTGGCCATAAAAAACTTCATGTTGTTTTTTGTCCTTGAATAATTCTCCCTGGCCTCCAAACAAAAGGAAAAAAACTGTTTCAAGTTTATATTTATCTGAAGCCATTACCGTATAGAGGATGGACTTGAATTCCTGCGCATCGAATGAAAGCTCCAAGTCTTGAAATATTTCATTGAGCGTTCCCAATTCTCCTTTAATAGTGCGCCGCGTATTACTTCTTACGAAAGGCCCTGACTCGGATTTCCAAACCGGAACTATCTGAACACCACCGGCTTCACAACCCACAACTGTCCATTCCTGTAGTGACTCAAGAAAATCTGTCACAGAAAAAATATCTATCTCTTCTAAAACACTTTGTTCGAGTGAGAATAGAATTCGCAATAATTGCTTTTCGAGTCCTTCCGCACAAAACTTTTCATCTTGAGATAGAGGGTCCATCTGCGTAGCAAGGGCAAGATAAAGTGACCGTCTACGCAAGCGGTCGGATCGGAGTTCTTTTGAAGAATAGGGCCGCACTTGAAAAACACCCTTTTCGCAATCCACAAGATCAATCAAAAGCGCATCCCCAGGTTTACTCCCAAACTTCTTATAGCAATCACCCATATCCCAAGCCGTAACGGTCATACAACTTTTTCCGGGAACTTTTTCATTGATTTTAATTTCTTCAGGAAAGTTTCCACAGTACTGATAAAAAGAAGCCACATCCTGAATAAAAAAGGTATTTTTTATTTTTTGAATCTCTCTTCCGTCTGGATCAAGAAGGGTCAGGTCTTGTTCTTTTTGATCGGCTAAAAGAAATGGCATGAGGCGATGCCCGGGAATCAGTATTCCTTGCTTCAACTCCCAAGTCCCCAATAGGAGCGAAAGAGAAACATGGCTGATTTTTTCGATCACTGCCCGGCAAGGAACGAAGTCATTATCTTTTACACCAATCAAACAATGGTGATTGAGTAAAATCCGTTTCACCTTTTTTAAAGCAGATTCCGAGATTTCCTTTTGCAAACGGCTCTCGAGGTTTTTCGCGAAATCCTTAACCGTAAAGGGGCCCTTTGATTCGCGAATCATTTCTTCGGTCAATTTATTGAGTGTTATTTTTTTTGTCATTTCCAGGATGGATTTCAAAGTTGCAGGATAAATGACCCTATGGGAAGAAGAGTCATGCGGACCTTTTTTCAAAAAAGGCGAGGACAGATTACCACAAAAATTTTCATGTGTTAAGTCTGAAGGAGGGGTTTGTATCGCCAAAATTCAAAATATTTGATTTTGAATTACTGTGGAGCTAATATTACCTTCTATCTATATTTCTAATAATTTTCGAAGTTGGAGATTTCGCATGGCCTTAAATCTGGAACCTATATATCAGGATATTTTTTCTAAATTAAAAACCCGCAAAAAATTCGTTATTCGCTCTTTAGAAAAGAACTTTCTGACTGTGGAGCAAGACGAAGAAATTTGCGGACAAAAAGAGCCTAAGGTTTTTGAATTCAAAAGCCCTAAAGAGCTTGAAGAGTTTGTCCATAAAGAGAATACCTTCGAAGCCGATATCGTAAAACAGCTCGAAGGAAATAAAATGCCCTATCGCTAGGACAAACTATTTGCGGCTTACTTATTAGACCACGTTCCCTTATCTGACTGAATTTTTTCTCCGGCGAGGGCATTGTCGCGATTCAGACTGGCCGATATTTTTTGCACCTTGGGCAGGTCGGTTTCAGAAAAGCTTTCATTAGTGGCTACAATTCGCTGAAGGATTGTCAGCCGGTCCTCATTTTCTTCCTTTAAAATGGCCACCACAAATTCTTTGTACTTGGGGTCTTTCTGAGTACGGTCATTGTCAAAAAAATTAAGCAATCCGTCATTTCCCTCTCCGGCACATAAGGTCTGCTTGAATTCCTGAATATCATCGTGGTTAAATTCCTGTCTTTGCATGGCCCTAAGGGCCTTCCTTTTTCCTTTGGGAACTTCGATAACCGGCTTTAATTTTCCTTCTTCGTCTACAGACCTGACAGAGGCCAGCAAAAGCACTTCATTACCTAGCTCTTCATAGCTTCCCAGTATCTGATTTTCCAATGCGGTTTTCTGATCAACGATGGTGACATTGACATCCACCAGCTTTTCAGCACAACCGGTTAAGAGGAAGAACAAGATGTACGCACTCAGAGCTTTAAACCAAAAATTTTTCATACTCATTCGGCTACTCGAATCGTTTTAAAACAATGGCTGAATTTTTTGATCCAAACGAAATACAGTTGCTAATAGCAACGTCAATTCTTTTTTCCCTACCCACATTTGAAACATAGTCCATATCACATTCTGGATCTGGGTTTTCCATATTTATCGTTGGAGTCATAAACCCATTTTTCAGGGAAAGCGCAGAAACCGTTACCCCCAGAGCACCTGACGCCCCTTGCGGGTGGCCGACCATCGATTTAGTTGAGCTGGAGGGTATGTTTAATGCCTTACCGTTAAAAGTATTTTTAACAGCCAGGGTTTCAACTTTATCGTTGATCAACGTAGAGGTCCCATGGAAATTGATATAATCAACTTCATCATCGTTGATTTGGGCGTCTTTCATCGCAAGTCGCAATGCTCGTGCAGACTGTTTACCATCTGGCATTATAGCTACTCTATGATAGGCATCGCATGTCGTTCCATAACCAACCAATTCCGCAACGATATTGGCTCCTCTTTTTTTGGCGTGTTCTAATTCTTCCAGAATAATCATCCAACAACCCTCAGCCAAAACAAACCCCTCGCGATCGCGATTAAAAGGTCGTGACGCACGAGAGGGGTCATCGTTATAATTCATCGGATTGACTTTCATTCTTTCAAAACCCTGCATCATCGCAGGAGTAACGCAAGACTCCACCCCACCACTTACAAACCAGTCTTCCTGTCCGTGCCGGATAGTGTTGAAGGCATAACCCAATGCATCCGTTGAACTGGTGCAGCCGTTGGAAATAACGTGGCTTCTCCCTTGAAAACCGAAACGCATAGAAATTTCACTAGAGAGCATTCCCACCAGCGAATTGGAAATGGCATAAGGGCTTATTTTGTTTTTTTGTTTGGAAAAAAAGATTTCAAATTGCTTTTCAGAGAAATCAAATCCAGAACCCCCACTCCCTACAAGAACACCGAGCGATTCGAAATCCTCCTCCGAAAAAGAACCCAGGTCAATTCCGGCGTTTGCCAGAGCTTCTTGTGTTGCCGCAACAGCAAGCGGCACCGTTCGCGGCATTTTTTTTAAATCTGAAGAAGAATAATAAAGGGAGGGATCGAAGTTCTTAACTTCACCTGCAATTTGACAAGCCAAGTTTACAGGGTCAAAACTTGCAATGCGATCGATACCACTTACTCCATTACAAGTATTTTCCCAAAACTCTTTTTGTCCTATCCCATTTGGGCTAACAGCACCCAAACCGGTTATCACAACTCTACGAAGCATATAATTGAATCAGTTATCTGATTGAACTTGGATTAATAAGTTATGTTAACATAGCAGAACCAGAGCCGACAAGGCTACCCCCTAGCCAGGGAAGCAATAGGTCGGACTAAGTTTATTAGACAAAAGAGTACGATTACCCACAAGAACAATACAATATAATTGCGGCGATTCGCCGTCCAGCCATCAAACAATTTGCTTTCACTTAAACATAAAACAGGCCAAATGATCGTCTCGGGTTTTGAGGGTACCTGCCTCAACAGCCGAACTGAGAAGCTGATTTCCGAACAGGGCATTGGCGGCTTGATATTATTTGAACGCAATTACGAAAACCCGAAACAACTAAAAAAACTAATCTCCGATTTGCAGTCCCTCGTCCCTGAAAATTCCCCACCTCTTTTCATATCTGTCGACCAAGAGGGAGGGAGAGTGGCAAGATTAAAAGAACCTTTCACTCAATTCCCACCCATGTGCTGTCTGGGAAACGCAAACTCCGAAGATTTAGCTTACAGGTTTGGACTGGCAATGGGAAAGGAAATGAAAGCCGTTGGAATAAATATGGACTATGCCCCTGTGTTGGATGTTCATTCTAATCCAGAAAACCCTATTATCGGGAAACGAGCCATAAGTTCCGACCCTGACATTGTCGCACGATTGGGATGCAAGATAATACAAGGATTCAAAGATGCTGGAACTTTCGCCGTTGGCAAACATTTTCCAGGGCACGGAGACACTTCACAAGATTCGCATTTGACTTTACCGCGAGTGGAAAGAACCCAGGAATCGTTAGGACAAATTGAACTGATTCCCTTTGCCAAGGCTTTCCAGGAAGGGCTGGATGTAATTATGACAGCCCATGTTGTTTATCCCGCTTGGGATGAGATATCTGCCGCCACATTTTCCAAATTTATCTTGAATGATTTGCTGCGAAAAAAAATGGGTTTTACAGGTTTGGTAATGTCAGATGATCTGGAAATGCAAGCGGTAACGCAAGCTCCTGAAGAAATCCCAGCCCTGGCGATTAACGCTGGAGTGGATTTGTTCCTTATCTGCCACGATCTCTCTAAAGTCACCCATTTACAAAACGCTTTGATTGATGGATTTGAAACCGAAAAAATTTCTCATGAAGCTGTGGAAAATTCGTTTAATAGAATTATCAAGGCCAAACAAAAACTTAATGATCAGAATGATGTAAACCTTGAGCAGGTCTTGAGTGAAAATCAAAAACTCGCTGAAGAAATGCGCTCCTACCTGATTGAATAATTGCTTGAACAAATAAAGCAGCCGAAATGACAACAACAAACTCATCTTCCCCTTTAAAAAATTGGGGTTTAACTCTCCTAATTTACGCAGGTTTGCTTGGCTATTTTTTATCTTTTTCCCGGTATGGGCTGAATATTTGGGACGAAGGGGGGTACGCCAATGGGACCCTCAGAACTCTCAACGGGGAGAGAGCTCTTTCAGATTTTAACCCCAATGGGTACCTCCCCGGTCGTTATTGGTACGGAATGCTGTTTTTCAAGTTTTTCGGAGTGGAGATTCAAAGCCTGCGAATTGGAATCGCCCTGCTGACACCACCCATGATTTTAATGGTTTATTCAATTAGCCGAAAAATTATGCCAGCGGGATTTTCATTGCTCGCCGCCTTATGCATGCTTTCGGCACCTTCCATGTACTACAATCGTTTCTATCCCATCTTTGTCGTTCTTAATCTCTATTTCATTACAAAATTAATTGAAGAAAAGAACCTGATTTCCTTAGTGGGGCTGGTTTTTTCGATTTTTTTAAGTTCCTTTTTTAAATTTGAAGTCACCCTTTTTTCGACTCTAATCAGTTTGTTTGTTCTGGGAATATTACTTCTCAACAAATCACAAGATTTCAGTCTTCAACTAGGAAAGGTAGCCCATTTATCTTCAAAAAACAGGGCATACCTGATTGGGGGAGGAGTCGCTTTGGCAGGACTTTTTCTATTTTACCTGGGAAAAGATGGATATTTTGGTCAGGTTTTCAAAATAGTTGTGGATGCGCATCAAGTTTGGGGCAATCCCTTTCCTGAACTGTTTCCCTTTTTAAAACTCTATGATGAGCTGGGATACCATAAAATTTTTGAAAGGGTGCTGTTCCATCTTCCTATTTGGGTTTATGGATTAGTAGCAATAATAATTCTTATCCGGTTCTTTTCGAACAAGCGCGAGATAACCCTGGTCAATTTACATCTTCTCGCCATAGTTAGTTTCGGAATTTGTGCCTTTGGCCTGGTAATTTGGAGAGCTGGCTTTGACAACCTATTAAGAACGCTGCCGCCTTTTTATATTCTATTTTGTTATTTGCTCTTTCTGGTCTGGCAGAAAGTACTTAAGTTTCAGAGCGCATCAGAAAACCCAATTCACACTAAAATTACCCGCATTCCTTTAAGCCTGCTAATTGTTTTCCTGCCGTTTCTTTTCTATATTGAAATGAACACTCATCATGGGTTTTACGCTGGCAGCATAGGAGCAAAAAACTGGGCCATAAATAAAAACATCAAAGCTATGCACCCTGAAACAACGCTACTAAAACTGGAAAGAATAAATGTTTTTACCCGTCCAGCAGAATCTAAATGGATACAAGAAGTTGTTAATCGAATAAACTTATATTCAAAAAAAGGCGACCCTATTCTTGCTCTTCCACTGAACCCAATATTTTATTTTCTTTCGGACCGAGTTAACCCAACTCCCTATGAATGGGTTTTACCCGGAATGTTGGATGAAGATAAAGAATTAAAAATTGTGGAAACTCTTAAATCCAAGCGTCCTAAAGTCGTTATATACGTGGACATTGCCATTGATGGCAAAGAAGAAAGAAGACTGAAAAATTACGCTCCCCATATCTACAAATTTCTAGTGGATAATTATGCCTTCCAAGAAATGATTGGCTTGTTCCAAATCCTCCTCCCAAAACACTAACAGATGTCTTTATCTACTTTAGTAAAAAAAATTATTTAAAGATTGACGCCTGACTTTTTTTCAGGAATTATAAATTTATCAGGTTGGGAAATAATTGAAACTGATAAATACTTCTAACTGTCCACACAAACCTGTCAACAAGCTGTTAAACGGGGCTGCAAACGGGGCGCCTCTTTTATTAGTGCCCCCTATTCGGTCATTACTATTTTCCTAATTGGGCTAGAACCTTCACCCTATAGCATGGAAATATTTCTTAGTAATTTTCTGGAAACCCTTTAACGCGTAATTATTTATTATTAATTTTTGTATGGGGAAGTGTTAAAAAATGCAAGAAATAAAATCAGGAACAGCGAAATTTTTGGGAGTCCGACTTCGGCAATGGAGGAAGTCTCTTCCATTAAAATCTTATCAACTCGCTAAATTAATTAGGATATCACAGGGTTCACTTTCTGATATCGAGAACTGCAAATCACTTCCGTCTGCGGATACTATTGCAAAGCTATATCAACATACAAATTTGAATATCATCTGGTTGCTAACCGGTAAAGGCCCTATTAGAAAAACTCAACATGCCCCTGGAGAGGAACCTGAGGTTAATGAAGAGCTGGAAGCCTATGGGGAGGACCCGAATTTAACAGAATTAATTCAAAGATTGATCCGCACCTATTATCGGGGTGATGCAGAAAAAAAAGCGCACTTAATAGGATTTCTTATTGGTTCTGACCCTGGCGAGTAATTAAACTTCTTTTTCACCCATCAAAACAGGGTCTCGCATTTTTAATTTATACAAATTGTAATACAAGTTTTTGTTATTCATTAAATCTTCGTGCCGACCCGTTTCGACAACCCGGCCTTTTTCCAGAACAATTATCTGGTCCGCCTTGTGAATAGTGCTAAGGCGATGAGCCACTATGAAGGTGGTTCGATTTTCCATTAGCGTTTCAACTGCCTCCTGGATCAAGGCCTCTGAACGGTTGTCCAAAGAAGATGTCGCTTCATCCAATACAAGAATTTTCGGATTTTTTAAAATAGCTCTCGCAATGGCAATTCTTTGTCTTTCTCCCCCAGAAAGCTTGGCTCCTTTTTCCCCAACTATAGTTTCATAGCCATTTTCAAGATCCATAATAAAATCATGGGCATTAGCTTTTAATGCAGCATCTTTAAGTTCTTCCTCTGATGCATCTAATTTTCCATAGAGAATGTTTTCTTTCACTGTCCCCCCAAAAAGCATGGTCTCTTGGGGAACTAATGCAATTTGACTGAGAAAGCTTTCTCGATCAAGTTCTCGAATGTCATGCCCATCTAAGCGAATGCTGCCTTGACTGGTATCGAAAAATCGATGCAGGAGTTTAATGATGGTGGATTTCCCAGCCCCACTGGGTCCCACCAAGGCAACAGTTTGCCCCGGTTGAACATCAAAATTTATATCGTGCAAAATTTCAGATTCTTCTCGATAGCCAAAGGAAACATTTTCGAACTGGATGTGTCCTGAAATATTTTTCAAAAAAATCGGGTTTTCGGGGTTTTCAATAGCAGGGCGGGTATCAAGAATTTCATAGACTCTTCTAATAGCCCCTGATGCTTCTTGAATCTGAGTATAAAGACGCACGAAAGTTCCGATGGGGCCTGCAACAATTAAGGCATAAAGAAAAAAGGCGGCTAACTCTCCCGGTGTGGTTGCTCCCGACATCACCTGATATCCGCCGTACCAGATTAATACCGCCGACACCATAAAAGTAAGGCCAAGAATAAAAGGACCAAAGAAGGATGAAATTTTCAGCTTGTCCACGGCTCTTTCAAAAGCTGCTTCTATTTTAGTTTTGAACCTTTCTCGCTCATAAGCTTCTCGGGTAAATGATTTTACAATCTTTATAGAGGAGGCAACTTCTTCCAAAACAACTACGGCTTGAGCGACTTGATCTTGTAATTTTTCAGCAAAAACTCTTAACCGTTTTCCAAAAACTCTGGCAAAAATCATCAGCGGAGGCAAAATAAGCAATATCAGACCGGTCAACTTCCAATTCAAATATAAAATGATTGCCGTGGCTCCTATTAGCGTAATGCTTTGCCGTAATAGGGCAACGGGAATGGTAACCAGAGCATTCTGAATTACTGAAATGTCATTACTCATTCTAGAAAGAATTTCGCCCACCCGGCGGTCTTGGAAAAACCGCAGAGACAAAGATTGTATGTGGGAAAAAAATTCAATGCGAAAATCAGTAGTCATTCTATGTCCCACAAATCCAAAAATATAATTATGAGTTACAGCAAAAACTGCCTGCAAAATAATGATAAAAAACAAATCCCACGCAAGCCCATCCAGTATCTGACTGTCTTTAAGAATCACCACCGCATTGATCATATTTCGCACGATCAAAGGCAAAACCAGATTGACCAAAGAAGTCAGCGTTAAACAGATAAAAGCAAATACCAGGCTTTTTGTATAAGGCCTGGCATATTTCAATATTTTCCTAAATTCTTTCATATGCCTTTAAAAGTATCCGGGTTGCAATACTGCCCCTTTCAGAAGATTCTGAGCAAAAAACCCTTAAATCACAATAAATTCAATAATTTTGAGCAGATATCATAACCCCTTGAAAGGCTCAATTCAAACCTTAT